>CAYUYD010000117.1:7305-8118 GCA_964449105.1 uncultured Planctomycetaceae bacterium
CGCGCCAGCGACGCGCGGGCATAATCGCGGGCGGGGTAGTTGCCCTGGGCGTCGGGCATGGGCAGTGCCGGCCAATCGCCTTCTTCGTCGGCGTGCGCCGCCAGCCGCTTGTAGTCTTTTTCCGGCATGATTGCCCATCGCTTGCCGGCCAGTTCCAGTATCTTTACGGTCATATTCAAGTCCTCACTCATAGAACCTGTTACTTCTGTCCGATTTCTCCACCCTCTATCCTATCGGCATATTGGCGTAGAAGTCAAGAAGATTGACTTACCATTTCGGCTGGGATTGTCTTGGACTTCACGCGCTTGGACTTGCGGGTCGGGGCAAGGGTGGTGTTTAGTCCCCGGAGGGGACGGTCGTTTTTAGCCCAGGCCCTGCCTACCGGCAGGCAGGCGGAAGGCCTGGGTTTATGGGTACGTTTTTTTCCCCAGCCCCGTATGGGGCGGTCGTGTCGATATAAATCCACGAACGCCCCGTTCGGCTGAGCTCACGGCCGAAGCCGCCGGGGCTTTGATTAAATGTGCATCCATAACCCAGGGCTTGGCGACATACCCGCTCCCTGCCGGTCGCGGCTAGCCGCGAGTGGGAACGAGCGGGCGAATTTCTGCGCGGTGGGTCTCCCGACCCATCGCGTTTGGATCTCGCGGCGGGTCAGGAGACCCGCCGCGCGGAGATTAGGACTGGCCACTTAAGTGGCCAGTCCTTGTTCCGATGAGCAGCACTTTCCTGAAAACGCTCCCGGAGTCCATCCGTTCACATTTGCGCGCTTAAACGTCAACGGAAAAAAGGGGGGTGGCGAAAAAAATAAAAAAT
>CAYUYD010000118.1:0-8112 GCA_964449105.1 uncultured Planctomycetaceae bacterium
ATGTAAATAGGTACTCCGCAAGGACTTACGTCGGAAGACCGCGGCGGGAACAGTCGCGGCCAATAAGAGATTCGGTCGGTCGTGAAAAACCAACATTATGGACGCAACTTTTTGGAAGGAATAGACACGCAAACACAGTGGTGACAGTGGGTTAGCATCTTTGGCGCGTGTCGCAAGGGTGTTAATAAGTCGCTGCACGAAAGGTGAAGAATATGCAATTCAATGACAGACAACGGTTGATACTCATGGGCGTTTTCCAGGACCAAAAGCACCTGGCCGCGATGCCCTGGGGCGATGACCCCAGCATGTCCCGCGATACGCTGGGGCGGCATAGGCTTCGTATGCCGCAGGAGACGGCAACGCCGGTCAAGGAGAGCGAATAATGGAACCCGTTTCCGAAAACCCGACCCGTCGAGAACGCGGCCGTCCGGCGAAGATGACACCCGAGCAGGTCGCCATCTGCGACAGCATGTTCCCGGAAGTCAAGACACGCCGCGGCCAGCAGAACATCATATATCGCCTCCGCGCGATGAGCATCCTCAGGGAAGATTCGCGGTTCCTCTGGCTGATCGACCCGGAAAAGGCCATACAGGGCAAGCCGGGTTCCTGGCGGCCGTCCATCCTGGCGGAGTTGGGGCGGTTAGAAGACCAGGATGCGATGCGAGCCGTCGCGCTGAGAATCTGCGAACTCAAGCCCAAAGCTAGGCAGGCCGTGAGCATGATTCGCAGGGCCCGAACCGGTGCGAAGGGCGATGGCGACGCCGTCAGCCTTTCTCATGCCATCATTCGGACCATCAGCGATTATCTGGCGGCGCACCCGGCGACCACGTGGCAGCAGGTATATGCGGCCCTGGGCAACGCATCCGATGCGGTAGCCGCGTCGCAGTCGCCGGAAGACCAGGACCCGCAGGTTGAGGCAACCGACGAGTGAATCCCATGGAAGACATGAATATGACCAACGGAATGGACCCCGACAAGATGACCGGCGAAGAGCGCATGGCCGAAGTCAGCATGCTGCTGTCGCTGGCGATGATGCGCCTGTGGCCGAAGCGCCGTCGCGCCTGCGGCTCGACATCACCGGAGAGAGATTTTTCGAGAGATTTCGGCGGGAATTCCCTTGGCTGTCCCGTCGAAACTCTGCCCCCTGTGGCCGCTGGTAAACCATAGGAAAGGATTTTTGACATGGGCATGGAACCAACGGTCTTACAGCAGGTTGCGGCATTACGAAAGATGCCGCTGGCGGCGCTGCGGGAGCGGTGGGGGGCGCTCTTCGGTCGGGATGCCCCGGCGGCGTACAAGCCCGAGCGACTCATCCGCCGCCTGGCCTGGCGTATCCAGGAACTGCATTACGGCGGGCTTTCGGATGCGGCCCGGCAGCGCCTGCGACAAATCGCCGAAGCCGACAAGTTGGCCCGCGGCGAGCGCCGGGCGACCAGGCGGAAGGGCGCCGGCCTGGCCCCGGGCACGCGCCTGGTTCGCCACTGGCATGGCGTTGAGCATATCGTCACCGCCACGGCGGACGGCGGATTCGAGCACGGAGGCAAGCGCTACCGCACACTAACCGCCGCCGCCAAGGCCATCAGCGGTCAGCATTGTAGCGGGCCGAGGTTCTTCGGGCTGGTCAGCCCGGGCAAGGGAGGAACGACATGATTCAGTCCGTCACTGAAAGTGAAAAACGCCCGACGCGATGCGCCGTGTATGTCCGCAAGAGCCATGAAGAGGGGCTGGACCAGCCGTTCAACTCCCTGCATGCCCAGCAGGAGGCCTGCCTGGCGTACATCAAGAGCCAGGGCTGGGGCGTCCTGCCTACTGAGTATTTAGACGGCGGATACACCGGCGCGAATACGGATCGCCCCGGCGTCCAGCGGCTCATGCAGGACATCGAGACCGGGAAGGTGGACTGCGTCGTTGTCCACCGTGTGGATCGGCTCAGCAGGTCGCTGCTGGACTTCGCCAAGTTGATGGAGATGTTCGACCAGCGTGGGGTGGCGTTCGTATCGGTTACCCAGCGGTTCGACACCACCAGCAGCATGGGGCGACTGACGCTGAACATCCTGCTGTCGTTCGCACAATTCGAGCGTGAGATCATCGGCGAGCGGATTCGGGACAAGATCAGCGCCGCAAAGAAGCGCGGCCAGTGGATAGGCGGCCACCCGTTCCTGGGCTACGACATCGACCACGCCAACCGCAAATTAGTAGTCAACGAGGAAGAGGCCAATCTGGTCCGCCAGATATTCGAGCAGTTCCTGAAGACCGGCTCGTGCCTCAAGGTTGCCCGCGAGCTCAACCGCCAGGGCCACCGCACAAAGTCCTGGACCACCAGCAAGGGCAAGGCCAACGGCGGGAGGCCGTGGAACAAGGTCTATGTCCACCGCGTACTGACCAACCCCAAGTATATCGGCCTCATTGACTACAAGGGGCAGAACTATACCGGCCAGCACCAGGCCATCATCAACCAGGGTACGTGGGACCGCGTCAGGGCCATCATGGCAAAGAACCGTAACTACCGCGCCAACCAGACCCGCAAAACCACCGCCGCCGTGCTCAAAGGCATCCTCCGCTGCGGCCACTACGGCAAGGCGATGGGCGCGACGTTCACCAACCGCCGCGGAAAGCGCTACCAGTATTACCTCTGCAACCACGCCGAAAAGAACGGTTACGATACCTGTCCGGTGAAGTCCGTCGCCGCCGGGCAGATCGAGGGCGCGGTATTCACGTACCTGAAGGATATATTCGCCGACCCGGAGGTGGTCGCCCGGACGTTCCGGGCCACGCGGGCCCAGTCGACGAAAGACCGCAAGGCCGTGGAACGCCAGAAGGGTGCCTTCGAAAAGCGAATGGCCGAACTGCGCAAGGTCATCGGTCGCCTGGTCCGCGCGACGGATGGCAAGGCCGAAGGTGCATTGTCGGATGAATTGCGGGCCTTGAACGACGAGTACGCCCAGGCCGAGAAGCTGTTTATGGAACTAGATGCCGAACTGGGCGGGCAGGACGAGATGCCAACCGAACAGGATGTAGCCAAGTCGCTGCGAACCATCGAGCCGCTGTGGGAGGAACTCTTCCCCGCCGAGAAGGAGAGAATCTTTCGCCTGCTGGTCGAGACGGTCACCGTCCGCTCCGACGGCCTGCGGATTCGCCTGCGCCCGACGGGCCTGATAACGCTGGCGGCCGAGGTAGCGCCCGACTCGCCCGTGGCCGACGCGGACGCAGATAAAGAACTCATGGAGGCAACAGCATGAAAACTGAGTCGATAAAGAAGGGTTCCGTAGCCTGCAAGCCCACCATCTCCCGCGACGGCGAGACTATCGTCATCGACATTCCGATGTCGTTCCGCCGGCGCTCCGGCCGAAAGGAAATCGTCCTGCCGCCGGGCGCGATCACCGCCAGCGCCGCGCCCACCAAGCCACCCAGCCCGCTGGCACTTGCCCTGGCGCGGGCATTCCGATGGCAGGAGATGATCGAGACCGGTCAGGCCAAATCCAACAGCGACCTGGCCCGCAGGCTCAAGCTCGACCAGTCCTACATCGCCCGGACCATCCGCCTGGCGTCGCTGGCGCCGGACATCGTGGAGACCATCCTTGACGGCCAAGAACCCGACGGCCTGTCGCTAAAAACTATGCGAGGGGAGATACCGCTGGAGTGGGAGGAACAAACGCAAAGCAATCGGCCGGAGTACACAGTCAGATTGGCACCAGAAAGTGCGGAACGAAACGGACTTCGTCGACCGTGAAACGTGATGCAGAATCGTAAAAGCGATATTGCCTGTTGTCGCCCCACAAAGGACTTGGCAGACGGCGATTGTCTGTGTCTGGATAAGATGCTCCGTACTTGTCGATAAGTACGGTAACTTCTATCCGCGCGGCCGTGGGCCTGCCGTCGCCCTCGCCCATCATGCCGGCCTCAGCGGACAGGTCTTTGTTGCCAAAGCAACGGTTGTGCCGATATACTGCCCCCTGTACAAAAGAACCTTTCAGGAGAACCGGATTCACAGGACATCGGTGCGCAAACGACCTGCGAATCGCGCGGAGACGGTTATGGCCAGAAAGAAGAACGGCGGCAGGAACGCAAACGGCGGGCAGGACAGGATCACGACCTACCGCCACAAGCAGGCGAAGCGGAAGAACAATCCGCCGGCCAAGATCGCCGCCGAAGGCACCATCCCCGCCGTCCCCAAGGCCGTCTATGAGTACAACCCTCACCTGCCGCCCATCCTGCGATTCGATCCCACCGGCAAGCCCGACAAACTCCCCGACCTTCTGGCTGATGCCAAGCGGCGGAAACTCACCGATGAGGAAGCCCGCTTGCTCGCCGACGCCCTGCGTAATCAGGCCCCCTGGTTGGAATGGGCCGGGAAACGCGAAACGCAGGCGATGAAACTCACTGTGGACCCGGTGGCCCTGCACATTCACGAACGGGTTTCGGCCCAAGCCATACTCAAAGTCGCACGTCGGCAGGACGTGGCCCGAATGCTCTTTGGCGACCCGGAGCAGGCGTACCAAGAGGCGGTGCAGTTCTACAAACATGACGTGGACTGGACCAACCGCATGATTTTGGGCGACAGCCTCCAGGTCATGTCGTCGCTGGCCCGCCGCGAGAACCTGGCCGGCAAGGTCCAGATGATCTACATCGACCCGCCCTACGGGATCAGGTTCAAATCAAATTTCCAACCTGAAGTCGGCCAGCGCAACGTGAAGGAGCGAGAACAAGACCTGACGCGCGAACCCGAAATGGTCAAGGCATACCGGGACACTTGGAGCCTGGGCATTCACTCCTATCTTGCCTATTTGCGGGATCGGTTGATCGTCGCTAAAGAACTCCTGACCGACACTGGCAGTATCTTCGTCCAGATTGGGGATGAAAATCTGCACTTGGTGAGAAGTCTTCTTGATGAAATTTTCCAACCGCAGAATTTCCGAGCCATAATCACGGTTCGGAAGAGTCTTCCTCTCGGATCGACAGGGATTACAGGTGTGACTGATTTCTTGCTATGGTACGCCCGCGATATTTCTCAAATCAAACAACGAAACCTGAAAGAGTTGAGGACCTTGGGCGCTGGCACACCCTATAAGCACGTTCTTGAAGAAAACGGTCTAGTTCGGGCTGTCACGGATGATGAACAGGCTCTATTGGAACAAGGGCGAGGGGTCAAAGGTCTGTTTCGATACGACAAGTTACTATCGTCTGGCTACACCAAGTCTTGTTTCTATGATTTTGAATTTGCAGGTAAAACCATTCACAAGCAGTCCAAGAGTTGGAGAACCAACTCCGAAGGGATGAAAAGGCTCATCAAAGCTGGCAGGGTTATCGCCCCGCCAGATTCCAAGTTGCCAAGTTATGTGCTATGCGAGGCCGATTCGATAGGTAAATCCTTACACAACTTGTGGGCAAATCTCCAAGGGGCCTCTGATCCTATATACGTTGTTCAGACAAACACAAAGGTTATAGAACGGTGCATGTTGATGACTACCGACCCCGGCGACCTGGTGCTTGACCCGACGTGCGGAAGCGGAACTACCGCTTTCGTTGCCGAGCAGTGGGGCCGACGGTGGATCACCATCGACACGAGCCGGGTGGCGGTCGCGATTACCCGCCAGCGGATGCTGACCGCCAAGTTCGACCGCTACCGGATTAAGGGTGAGGATGAAAACGGAGCCGCCAAAGGCGAGAAACCAAACGGCAAGGGCGCTAGCCCGCATCAGGGCTTCGCCTACAAGACAGTTCCCTATGTTACGCCAAGAACCATTGCTCAGAATCCAAACCTCGACCCGATCTTTGCGCGGCACGAGCCGGTTCTTGGGGAACGCTTGGCCGCGTGCAATGCGGCTCTGGCCAAGGTGATGAAGGACACCCGCGACAAACTCCTCGTCAAGTTTGTGACGAAGGAACGAAACGAAGGCAAGAAGGCGGTGACGGAGGCCGACAGGCGGCGCTGGGAACTGCCCAAGTTGCTCAAATGGGAGCATTGGGAAGTGCCGTTCGATACAGACGCCGACTGGCCGAAGGCGATTCAGGACGCGGTAACGGAATACCGCAAGGCGTGGCGGGCAAAGATGGACGAGGTGAACGCCTGCATTGCCGCCAACGCCGAACAGGAAGAATTGGTTGACCAGCCCGAAGTAGTCCGGGGCGTGGTTCGCGTAACCGGCCCGTTCACTGTCGAGGCCGTCCAGCCGCCGGAAATGTCGCTTGGCGAAGCCGGGATAATCGAGGCAGGTGCCGGCGGCGGCAGATTTGACGGCGAGCCGGAGCTTCTGGAAGGCACGTTCGAGGTCCGGCCTGTTGAGGCGTTCGCGGACACGCAGAACATTCCGGCCTATCTGGACAAGATGATCCGCCTGCTCAAGACCGACGCGGTGACGTTCCCCAACAACAAGGTGATGAAGTTCAGCCGGTTGGAGCCGATTTATCAGGAGAACGCCACAGGCTTGCACGCCGAAGGGCGATGGGTTCCGCCAGGCAAGGAAGACGCCGACTCGGAGGCGGAAGCCAACGTGTGCGTGGTGTTTGGCCCGCAGTACGGCCCGGTGACGGCCATGCAGGTGGAAGAGGCGGTTCGGGCCGCCAACCGCGCAGGCTATGAGGCGCTGGTGCTGGCGGGATTCAGCTTCGACGGCGCGGCATCGGCCGTACTGGATGAATACGAGACCGGCAAACTCAAACGCGGCTGCATGGTTCACATGGCGCACATCCGCCCGGACGTGAATCCCGGCATGGACGGCCTCTTGAAGGAGCAGCCGGGCAGCCAACTGTTTACGGTGTTCGGCCAGCCGCGGACGCGCGTGGAAGGCCCGGACAAGGACGGAAACTACGTCGCCCATATGGACGGCGTGGACATCTACAACCCCGTAGAGAACTCCATCACGCCCACGGGTGCGGCCAAGGTGGCCGCGTGGTTCATCGACGGCGATTACGATGGTCGGACGTTCTGTATCACGCAGGCGTTCTTCCCCGACCGCTCGGCCTGGGGCAAGCTGGCGCGTGCGCTCAAGGGCGTGGTGGATGAAGATCGCTTTGAAGCCCTGTCGGGCACGGCGTCGCTGCCCTTCCCGGCGGGCAAGCACAAGCGCGTGGCGGTCAAGGTGATCGACCCGCGAGGTAACGAGGTCATGCGGATACATCGGCTGACTTGAAGTTCTGCGGAGAAAATACAACATGTACCTTGTGTACTTTGACGAAACCGGAAATACCGGAACGAATCTCGACGATGCCCAACAGCGGGTCTTCGTGCTGGGAGCGATGGTCGTGCCTGAGGCTATCTGGCAAGACCTGGAGAAGGGCCTCCAGGCGGCGGTGGACGCCACGTTTCCGCAGCCACGCCCGGAGGGCTTCGAGATTCACGGTGGCGACCTGCGCAATGGCCAAGGATACTTCCGAGACTTCTCCGTGGGTGTTCGGGTGGCCTTCCGGGACCGGTGGCTGGCGTTAGCCCATCAGCACGGGGTGAAATTCATTTACCGACCGATCGACAAAGGCCGCTTTCGCTCGTGGGTTCACGACACGTTGGGTTCCGGCGTGAAGATCAACCCGTACGTCGTGGCTTTTCCGCTGGTGGCCCGGGTGGTGGACGAGTACCTAGCGGTCTGTTCCGAGAAGCCCCTGGGAATATTTGTGTTCGACGAGAACAAGGAAGTGGTCCATGACATTGAGAAGTCCATGAGCATACTGCGCGGGATCAACAGCGCGCTTCGCCTTGGGCGCGTGGTGGAGAAGGGGTTTTTCATCGACTCCGTCAAGAGCGTGGTGCTCCAACTTTGCGATGTCTGCCTCTACAGCGCCCGCAAGAAGGTGGAACAGGCTCGGGGCTTGCCGGCGAAGGAGATCGACCGTGGAGGAGTCACGGGAATCGAACCCCTCATCTACAAAGGCAATGAGGCATTCGAGGATGTGCTCGCATGGGTCACGGAACAACAAAAAAAGGAGCGGCCAGGGGCTAAGCCCACGGTCGGCTGACGCCGGCCTTCTGGTCGCTACTAGTATTATCGAACATAATCGGCGTCAGTTCAAGTAATTTAACGAAATTTTTGTGATGAAAAACAGCGGCGGCTTGCGTCCCGATAACAATTCGTTTGCATGATGGCGGACAACCGATGAAACCGAAAACGGAAATCCCTG
>CAYUYD010000119.1:0-8104 GCA_964449105.1 uncultured Planctomycetaceae bacterium
GTGTAAACCATGTGCCCGGTTCAAAACGTAAACCATGTACCCGGTTGCACAATGTTCACCTTACCAATAGCATCTTCCCATCCGCTGCTTATGGCGTTATCTTCATTGCAGGTGCGGATTATGGCGATTCAACCAAATCAACCCGAACGCGACAATCTCCGGCGGCTGCTGGAGATGGCCAGGGCGGAAGACCTGGGCGGCGGGGACATTACCTCGGCGATCCTGCCGGAAGGGAGCACCTGTTGTGGGCGGTTTGTCGCGCGCGAGGAGTTGGTCTTCTGCGGCGGGGCGTTTCTTGTGGAAATCGCAGCCGCCTATGACCAGGCCATTCAAACGAAGGTATCGGTCGCCGAGGGCGCGCTCGCTGAGGCCGGGACTGTCCTGGCTGAGTGGACCGGTCCGACGAGGGCAATACTGTCGGCTGAACGTGTCGCGCTGAATTTTTTGCAGCGCCTTTCCGGCATCGCCACAGCCACACACGAATATGTAGATGCGGTCGAGGGAACGCCGGCGTCTATTTACGACACTCGCAAGACGACTCCCGGCTGGCGTGCGCTGGAAAAATACGCCGTCCGCGCCGGCGGCGGACACAACCACCGAATGGGCCTGTACGACGCCGTGCTGGTCAAGGACAACCACCTTGCCGCTATGGGCGGCAATGGCCTGGCCGATCTGGCGGACAAACTGGACGGCCTGCGCGATTCTCTTGGTCCGGGCGGGTTCATTGAAGTGGAAGTCGATACGCTGGAGCAGTTGGCCGACGCGCTTACGCTGAATATAGACGTTATCCTGTTGGACAACATGTCGGACAGGCAGTTGGCAACGGCTGTGGCCATGCGTGATGCGACCGGGACAAAAGGGCAGATTGAACTTGAGGCCTCCGGCGGGATAACGCTTGAAAATGTCCGGGCCGTTGCTCAAGCCGGCGTGGAGCGGATCGCCGTCGGCGCGCTGACACATTCTGCGCGGGCGGTCGATATCTCGCTGGAGATTGGAGCGACATTGTAGGCTGGGACGGAGCAGAAGCGGAGTCCCACCTTTCTTTCTGGAAGAAAAAGAAAAAAAAGAAAGAGAGCGGGATTACAGGGATTTTAAGATTACAGGGATTTTTCTTTTGTTATTTTAAAATCCAGTAATCCAGTAATCCCTGAAATCCTGCTATCTTTGTTTCCGTAGAGGCCGGAGTTTATTTTGCCATTCAAAGATCAATAAGAGAGCGCACCTTGTTATGGAACTGACGAATCGAATCCTGGAGCGCCTTTACGACCGCGGGGAGGTTTTTTTCGCCCTGGATGAACTTGCACAGGCGACGAGTGCAGACCGGGCACAGGTCGATGAGGCGCTGGGCGAACTGGCCCGGCGGGGGCATCGATTTGAGCGGTCGCCGGCCTGGGGCGTCCGGCTTCTACGCCCGACGGTTCTGGATGCGCATCTTATCGAGCGAAACCTGCCGGTCAGGCATATCGGTCGGCACGTCATCTGCTTCAACGAGGCCGATTCGACCAACGACACAGCCTTTGCATCGGCCCGTCATGCGGCGGGAGAGGCGCTGGTGGTAACGGCGGAGTATCAGCGCGCCGGCAGGGGGCGGCTGGGGAGGAAGTGGATCAGTCCGCCCGGCACGGCGATCCTGGCAAGCGTACTTCTGCACCGTCAGGCGTGTGAATTGCCTCACGAGGCATTGACGCTGGCGGCAGGTCTGGCTGTGGCGGAAGGCATTGATGATGCCGCCGGTATATCGCCGGCATTAGTCTGGCCTAACGACGTAGTCGTCGGCGAGGCGAAACTGGCGGGGGTTCTGGTGGAGGTTCGCACGGTGAGCGGCGCCCGGCAGGTGGTAATCGGGTTTGGGATAAACATCTTTTCAGCCCCGTCTGCCGAGCAGGTTTCCGGGCAGGCGATCTGTCTGGCCGAGGCGATCGGCGACGCTGCGTCTCTGGAGCGCATCGAGATTCTTCGGGCGGTGCTGGCGAGGATGGAAAGGCGGGTTGCCGCTTTGTCCCGATGCATCGGGAGCGGCGCCGGCGAACTGCACGAACGGTGGTGCAGCCGGTGCGGCATGATAAATCGGCGCCTCTGCGTACAGTCTGCCGGCCGGCGCTTCACCGGTCGAGTCGTCGATGTAAGCCCTTCCGAGGGGCTTATCCTTCTGGATGATGACGGGCAGAGACTGCACCTTCCGGCTGCGACATCCACTATCGTTACGTAAGACCATGCCTCGCTAAAGCCTGTCCCGTGGGTGTGTATCTCCTTCCCCTCCAGCCCCGCAAGTGTTTTCCCGCAATATCTGCGTTTTAGTTAAGGCGCGCCGCTTCGTGGCCGATACGACAAATGTTCCGGTGAAGTGTGGTTCTAAAACACACCGAAGGAGGGTTGGCACGGCAGAAGGTGATGAAACGTGCGGTAGTTTCGGAAGTCATTTTATGAGAGTTCGGTAGCATTCTAATTGGAGATGTAACAATGGGTCGCAGAACAGGTTTCACATTGGTTGAGATTTTGATTGTCGTGCTTATTCTGGGTATTCTCGCGGCAATCGTAATCCCGGAGTTCACGGAAGCGTCGAACAATGCCCGGGAGTCCGCCCTGAAGTCGGACCTTAAGACGCTCCGCAGCCAGATACAACTTTACAAGGTCCAGCATTTGGAGAAGTATCCCGGGCAGACGAGTGCTGCCGGTGCTCCCCTCACCGTCAATGCGGCCAATTTCATTGCCGATCTGACGGGCAAGACCGAGCTGGACGGCACTACCCCCGAGGCAGGCGACACCACGTACGGGCCTTATCTCCAGAAGTTCCCGACGAATCCGTTCAACAATTTGAACACGCTTCAAGTGGGCACCGGCACTCCGGCAGGCGGGAACTACGGCTGGTATTTCAAGACCAACACCGGTCAGATTTACGCCGACGACACCGCTCACGCGGGTCTGTAATCGGACCGGCGGAAGGTGGTGTTTCCAGGCACGATGCTGAGGCTCCAGCGGCGGAATGTTGCCGTTGGAGGTCTTTGCCTAACCACCCGAACCGCTACGAAATCAAAAATCGAAAATGATTGGCGGTGTTTTTTTGCTTATCGGCGATTTGTATTTTACAGTGTAAATACTACGCGGCTTTATGTGCTGTAGTCGCGTAGAGAAGAATTTGTCCCCGAAAAGGCAACCTGCCGGTGGATTTTCCGGCGGGGCGCAAAGTTGCGGGGCTCGGAAGGTCTTTTTCGCGGATCTTTCGGGTCGGCCGGGCTGCCGAAGGGACTTTCGTTCGCGAAGTTTCGCTTCAGCGAGCGGTTCCTCCGTGGGTGTGCATCTCCCGCCCCTCCAGCCCTGCAAATGTTTTCCCGCAATATCTGCATTTTAGTTAAGGCGCGCCGCTGTGCAGTCGATACGACAAATGTTCCGGTGGAGTGTGGTTCTAAAAGGCACCGAAGGGAGGTGGGCGCGACAGTAAGGCAATAGAGCGTGTGGAAGTTTCGGAAGTTATTTTATGGGATTCAGTAACACAGAAAGTGGAGGAGTAACGATGAGTAACAGAACAGGTTTCACATTGGTCGAGATTTTGATTGTCGTGATTATTCTGGGTATTCTCGCGGCAATCGTAATCCCGCAGTTCACGGAAGCGTCGAACGATGCCCGGGAATCCGCCCTGGCTTCGGACCTTCAGACGCTCCGCAGCCAGATCGAACTTTACAAGGTCCAGCATCTGGAGGCGCTCCCCAGCGCCAGTGCGCTCGGTTTCGTCGCCGCCTTGACGAGCAAGACCGACATCTACGGCGCCGCTGGCACCACCTACGGGCCGTATCTCCAGAAGTTCCCAACCAATCCGTTCAACAATTTGAACACTGTTGCGGTTGAGGCCGGCGTCGGCAGTCTGGGCGGCGGGGACACCGGATGGCATTTTGACACCAGCACCGGCCAGGTTCATGCGGACGACACCGCTCACATAGGTCTGTGATTTGCTTCACGGACTTGTTGGTTGAGTGTTTCCAGGTACGAGGTTGAGGCCCCAGCGGCGGAATGTTGCCGCTGGAGGCCTCTGGCCTAACCCCCCGAACCGTTCAGGCCGGAATCGGAGCCGCGGGGCGCGCCAAAAAAGGAAGAGTGCTAAAATGGGTCGGCAAAAAGCATTTACGCTGGTAGAGATCCTGATCGTGGTGATCATTCTCGGCATCCTGGCAGCGATCGTCCTTCCAAAGTTCTCCAACGCTTCAGCCGTTGCACGGGCCAGTATGCTCGCCGACGACCTGCGAATCCTTAGAACGCAGACAATAGTTTTTCAGGCCCAGCACCGCGGCATAGCGGCGGGTTATCCAAACGGCGACTCCGACGCGGCGCCCACCGAAGCGGCCTTTGTGCTCCACATGACCAAGGCCTCCAACGGCTCCTTCCAGACCGCCGAACCCGGAACGCCCGGATTCGATTACGGCCCGTATCTGAGGGAAATCCCGCAAAATCCCGTCAACGGGAAGAATACCGTCCAGATGATCGCCAACGGCGAGGCGTTCCCTGCCGTCGGAGACGACTCCCATGGGTGGATATACAAGCCGGCGACGCTGATGTTCCAAGCCGATTCGCCCGGAGCGGACGATAAGGGTCAATCGTACTTCGATTATTGATGGAGACAATTGCCAATTGCCAATTGGCAATTGGCAATTGCAAGAATGTCCAGAGGTTTTACATTAATGGAAGCCCTGTTGGCTGCTGTCGTACTGGCGATAGTGGTCGGGGCCATCGTCATGCCATTCACCGCAGGGGCGTCCAATACCGCCCAGAATGCCCGCTCAACGCTCGCAGTCAACCTCGCCCAGGACCTGATGGAGGAAATCCTCGCCAAGCCCTTCAGCGACCCTGACGGGAACGAAACAGGCGAGACCGGCAGAAGCAATTGGGACGACATGGACGACTACAACGGCTATTCCGAGGCAGAAGGAACCATAGCCGGATTCGACGGCGTTACGGTGGACGACCCGGCAGCAGTAGCGCTGACACGAAACGCAACGGTCGAAAGTATTTATGTGGCAGGCCAGAGCGCGCCCGATCCGCCGACGTTCCTTCGTATCACCGTTTATGTCCGCTACCACGGCGATGTAGTAGTTCGTCTTTCCCGGCTGGTATATGCCAATGAATAGAAAACCCCGAAATAGCGAGAAACAGGGACCAGGGACTTGGGACTTGGGACTTGGGAAAAAACAGAAAGACCGAGAAACCGCGCGTCCGGCGTGCTCGCCGCGGCGGGGCATGGTCGCATTTACGCTGGCAGAACTGCTGATGGCAATGGCCATTACGGTGATGATCGGAATGTCCGTAGTAATGGTCAGCGCAGCGCTGTCAAACGCCCAGGCCCACACCGACAGCATGATCGAGGCGATCTCTTCGGGCAGATACGCCATGATGAGCATCGACGCCGACGTCCGCAAGGCCGACCTCATAACCGCCGTCGGCAACGGGGAAATGGTCATCTGGACCGGAGATGAAAACGCCGACGGCTGGATTAATATCGCCGAAGTCCTCCTGATTCAGTACGACGCCGGCAACCAGACGGTGGAGCGGCTCGGCGTGGTCTTCCCCGACTCCATGCCGCCGGGCCAACTGGCCGCCCTGAACGTCTCCTGCACGCTGGAAGAGGTAACCGACACGGGCGACGTCCGGAATATGCTGACCTTGAATAAATACTCAAACTACCTCGACCAGCGAACGCTGGCTGTTGGCGTGTCGAGTTTTGAGGTGGTTACGGACGAGGCCTCTCCGATGTCGCGTCTTGTGCTGCTGCGGCTGGCTGTGGGGCAGCAGCAGGATGGGCAGCAGATTACGCTGACAAACACGGCACATCTACGCGCCGACGCGACCGGCTGTGTGTCTTTTGTGAAGGGTGTGCCTGTACTGGACACAGGAGACGGCAGCGGCAGCGACGATGACGGCAACGGCAACGGCAACGGCAATGGCAATGGCAATGGCAATGGTAAAGGTAAAGGTAAAGGTAAAGGCAAGTGAAGGGCGTCGAGTCCTGTCCTGTAACGAATAGGTGTAAGCGATTTGAAGAAACGGAGTGCCACGATGAGAAGCAGAAGCGCACAGCCCGGTTTTGCGATGCTCATGGTGCTGATCCTGGTGTCGGCGGGGTTCATCCTGAGTCTGGCGTACCTGTCGGTGGCGTCCGTTCAGGTCCAGGTTTCGCAAAATTATCAATCCCTGTCGAGGGCGCGCTACATAGCCGAGTCAGGCCTGGAGCACGCGGTCTATATCCTGCGGTTTTCGCCCGAAGACCTGGAAGGCAGCAGCGCTTCGCCGCTCGGGCCGTTTTATGTGGACGCCTCGTCGGACAGTTATACGATCATGGCGCAGGAAGACGCCGAAACGCCCGGCCTCTACACGCTTACATCCAATGCCTCTGTCGGCTCGACCATGTGGACGAGTTCGATGACGGTCCTCCGGACCGACGGGGCGAAAATAAGCATGGATTACGGAGTCCTTGCCGGCGGCGCTTTAACCCAGCTGCCGACGAGCCTGACCGTCAACGGCAACGTCCACGTCAACGGGCAGTTATCTAACTCGGCATTTATCAACGGCGATGCCAGCGCTACCGACGGTCTGTCGGACCCGCTGAATCGGATTTCCGGCTCGACCAGCGGCGACGCCGAAGAGGTATCAGTACCCGACATCAGCATCAACGATTATCTCCAGTACACAATTGCCGGGAAAGATTACAAGGCGGTTCAGTACACCGGGAGCACCATCCTGCAAAACAATCCTCTGGCCAATGGCGGGGCAGTTACGCCGGACAACATAGGCGGGGTCGTGTACCTCAAGCCTAGCAGCGGCGACACGGTTATACTCAAAAACAAACTGAATTTCACGGGCACGCTCGTCATCGACGGGAACATCCAGCTGCAGGGAAATGACATCACACTCACTGCTGTGGATGGTTTTCCAGCCATTGTCGCCACGGGTTCAATACAGGTTACCAATTCCTCCGCCAAGGACGTAATCATCAACGGTACGGTCGTCGCCAAACTCGGAATGGTGCCGTCCGGACCCACCCAACAGTCCAGCACCGTGATTAATGGCGCGCTGGTCAGCGACCAGACCGGCTATGACAATTCGTTAGGCGGCACGCATGTCCTTAACTACCAGGAGGACCTGGCGGATATCTACGATTTCTCCGTCGAATCCGGCGGCAGTACGTCGGAGGTAACTGTCCTGACCTGGAACGATTGAAAATAAAGGAGTTTGTTATGAACGCAACGCAGGAAAGAACCGAAGGCCGGACGGTCAGAATCGACGGTTACACTCGCTTCTGCCTGTCGGCGATAGTAGTGCTTCTGGCGATTCTGATTGTCGGGTTGTGGGCAGAAGGCCCGATTTCCCCCATACCCGATGCCGCCGGAGCAGGCGTCAGTAAGTCCCCATCTGACAGTACGATTCTTCCTAATGCCGGTGCGCAGCGTATGGACATGATTAAGGCCATTGGCGTCACCAACGACAAACTGGACAAGATCATCGACCTGCTGAAAAGCGGCGATATCCGCGTCAGTCTTGTTGAGGCGGAAAAAGAAAAGAAGGTGTCCGACGATGTTCGCGAACCTCCGAAAAAATAAGTTATCACCGGCTTTTACTCTGATTGAGATGATCGTGGTTCTGGTCGTCTTGGCCGTTGCCGCGTCGATAATAATCCCGTATGCCACCGGTACGACCAGTTTTCAGGCCTCTGCCGCCGCCAGATTGATAATGTCCGATCTGGAGTACGCCCAGAGTCAGGCCATTACGACGCAGTCGCCTGTGTCGGTAACGTTCAGCGTTTCCGGTAATTCTTATACTGTCTCTAACGCAAGCGGACCCCTGATTCATCCGATTAGCAAACAGGCGTACGTAGTTGATTTCGACACGACAGGTGGTTTTGGGAATGTTTCGGTGTCGTCGGCGAATTTCGGCGGTGCGTCGGTTGTTACGTTCGACGCCCTTGGCGCGCCGGATAACGACGGGACGGTTACCGTTGTCGCCGGTCCGCATACTTACACAGTTACCGTCGCACCTGTCAGCGGGCGTGTAAGGGTCGCCGGAAACTAACTCGTAATTCGTAATTGGTAATTCGTAATTGGTCAAGAAACACCTGATGCCC
>CAYUYD010000120.1:0-8102 GCA_964449105.1 uncultured Planctomycetaceae bacterium
GGCCGCGGTGGATTCGTTCGGCTGGAGCGTTATCGGATCGACGATTACGCCGTTCTCGCTGCGTTTGACCTTTTCGACCTCACGGGCCTGCGTCTTCGGCGGAAGGTTCTTGTGAATGATTCCGATACCCCCGACCTGTGCCAGGGCGATAGCCAGCGCCGCATCGGTAACAGTGTCCATCGGGGCGGAGACAAGCGGGATATTCAGCCTGATCTGCCGCGTCAGGTTTGTGGACGTGTCCACGTCGCGGGGAATGACGTCGGACCACGCGGGAATCAGCAGAACGTCGTCGAAAGTTATACCGTCGGCTACAATTTTATCCATAGCGATGCCTCCGAAGCCGGGAAATGGGCAACCGAATTATCAGGGTCGATTTGATGACCATAGGTTGCCGATAAAGACTAACCGAAGGGACTGCGTGCAGTCAACATTAAAATGCGTTACGTTTCAACGGGCGTGAGTCTCTTTGTGGTTTTTCCGGCCCACTGCAAACCGCCGAGGACGCCCTGGGCGATATTGGTCAGGTGGTCGCCGATCTTTTCCAGGTTATCGACGTAATCGACGAACAGCAGCCCGACCATTGCCGAGCAGGTTCCTTCGCCCAGCCGCTGACAGTGGCTGCGGCGGAACTCCATCTGCATCAGGTTTATGGCATCTTCGTGTTTGAGAGAGCGGTTAGCGGCTGCGAGGTCGTTATTTCCGATAGCGGCCAGGATGTCGTCGAACATCTGATTGACCTCGTTGCTCATACGTCCCATTTCCTCGGCGGCCTCTTGGCTGAAAGTGAGCCGCTGGTCGAGTTTTCTGCCGGCGATTTCCGTGATGTTCACCGCGTGGTCGCCGATGCGCTCGACGTCGTTGACCGTGTGGAGAAGCACGGGCAGTTCGTTGGCTTCCTGCGGCGAGAGCGTCCGCTGCGACAGTTCCACCAGGTAGCGGGTAATCTCGGTCTGGAATTCATCCACGGCGTCTTCCTGGATGGCGACGCGCTTCAGTGCGGCGCGGTCGTCGTTTCGGATGGCGGCGACGGCGTCGTCGAGGGCGCCGCGGGCGGTTTTGACCATGCGGACCAGTTCCCGTCTCGCCTGGTCCATCGCCACCGGCGGGGTGTTCAGAAGGTTCCGCTCCAGCGTTACCGGCTGCATCTGGACCTCGCCCTTCCGGGCGGGGACGATCCAAACGACCACCCGTTCCAGCAGCCCGACCAGCGGCAAGAAGACCAGGGCGCCGACGATGTTGAAGACACTGTGGGCTGCGGCGATTTCAAGTCCTATTGTATTAAGCCCAAGCGACCAGGGGGTGATGTAGTTGATGAGCGTTGGAAACAAACCTGAATATACAAAAGGCAGGATCCCGCAGACGCCGAAGACGTTGAACATCGTATGCGCCATTGCGACGCGGCGGGCGTTGACGTTAGACCGCAGAGCGGCGAGTTGGGCGGTGATGGTCGTGCCGATGTTGGCGCCGAGAACGAACGGAATCGCAATACGAAACGCCAGGTTCGGGTCCGCCCCGAACAGCCCCTGGATCGCAACTAACTGAATTATCGCAATTGAGGCCGAACTGCTTTGGATAACGCAGGTTATTGCCGTACCGGCCAGGACCGCCAGAATCGGCTTGTCGCCGATGGATACAAGGAAGTTCCTGACGGATTCGCTTTTTTGCAGGGGGCCAAAGGCGTCTTTCATAAAATCGATGCCGATGAACAGGATGCCGAAACCAAGCAGTATCTGACCGATGTGTTTGGTCCGCTGCTTCTTTCCGACGAACTGCATGATCGTGCCCAGTGCAATCATGGGCATGGCATACGTGGATATTTTCAGCATTTTCAGACCGGAAGCCAGGCCTACCAGCCAGGCCGTCATTGTCGTTCCGATATCGGCGCCGAAGTTGACGCAAATGGCCTGGCGGAGACTCATCAGTCCGGCATTGACCAGACCGATGACTATGACGGTTGTGGCTGAACTGGATTGAATCAGGCAGGTAATGCCGGCCCCGGTCAGCAAACCCAGCAGCGGCTTGGTCGTTATCTTCTCCAGTATCCGCCGAAGCCGATTGCCCGCTGCCCTTTTCAGACCCTCCGAAAGCATGCCTATGCCGAACAGGAACAGCGCCAGCCCGCCGATGGTGCCGAAAATCATATCTTTCATTTTTGCCCCTTGTGTGCCCGATTGGTCGGTTTTGCGGATTTCGAGTCTTTATTATTGTTCGCGTCAAATAGTTCTTTCTGTCCCGGCGAATCTTCGGGGATGTCCCGGACGGCAGAAGCCTCCTGTATCAATTCCCCGACATCCTGAAATTCACGATAAACACTCGCAAAGCGGATGTAGGCGACCTTGTCCAGCCTGCGCAGGCAGTCGGTCGCCGTATCGCCGATGTATGAGGATGGCACGTCCTTCTCATAATTGCGGAATATGTTTTCCTCGACAACCTCGACAATTTGCAGGAGTTGCCTGTCGCTTACGGGGCGCTTGTAGCAGGCCTTTTGCAGCCCGGACAAGAGTCGCTGGCGATCGTAGGGAACTCGTGAGCCGTCCTTTTTGATTACGATGATGCGGGCGGTTTCCTCGAAGCGTTCGTACGTGGTGAACCGTCGATTGCAGCAAAGGCACCGTCGGCGCCGTCGAACAGCCCGACCGCCATCGGCGCTGCGAGAATCAATAACCTTGTCATTATCGCCGCCGCAGAAGGGGCATTGCATAACTACACTCTCAAACAGGATTCAAACATGGATTCCGTATATATAGCGGTTAGTGAAGAAGATATGTAACTATATGTTGGGCGTCAAGTTAATTTCCGACGGGGTGCCATGCTTTCACGCGAAGCGGGTAAGCATGTTTTTGGATGCTTTACATGCCCACCCCCGAAGACGGGTGAGGGCATGGCACCCGGCTGAAGGCTGAACGCTTTTTCTAATTTTTGATCACTTCACTGGCGGGGGGCTTTTCGCCGAGGAGGATGTGAACAAGGAAAACTTTCCCCGCTACCGTTCGTTCGGGGGCATCTTTTTTTACCTCAGGCCCGCGCCCGCCGGAGGGTCTGCGAAAGGTTTTTTGGTCAAGTGAGCGTTTAATCGGATCAATCCAGGCTGTGAGGTCGGCGGGTGTTATAAAGGCGCTCTTTCCGCAGCCTTCTTCCTGTGGTCCGGTGCGTGCGGTCAGCAGACCCGCGAAGGTATCGTCCGCCATGGCCGCTCCGACGGTTTCCCCCGGAAGCAGACCCGCGCTGAGTGTTATGCCATCAGCCCCGACGGCCGTTACGTTGGCTTCGCCCTTGCGTATCTCTGTTCCCATCTGCCTGTACAGGTTGACTCCGCAAATGGTAAGGGTTTGACCGACCTTCAGGTCTGCGGTCTTTTCGACGTTCACCGGAGAAAAGGTTACGCCTTCGGTGTGAATTATCGCCAGCGGCAGATCGGGCCTGTTGTTGCGCCAGCTGGAGTACCCGCTGCTCCGGCTCACCCAGGCCCGGACGAGCATGTTCGGAGCAACCTGAACGTATAATATATCCGCACCGGCAATCGCGTTTTTATCAACCAGAAGCGCCGTTTCCGAAACGGGTATCGCAAGGGCCTGCTTACTGATGACCCGGTCGTAGGGGGGCAAAAGCAGGTCAAATCGAGTATCGGGCTGCTGCCTGTCGTCGCGGTCGTCGTCCGTCCCCGCCGATTGCCTGTACGACCGCTCTTGCCAACCCGACCCGGGCATCAGCCAGACCGTTCCGGTATTTCGACTTTGGCTGGTGCGCTGCGGTTTTTCGTATCGGTCCAGCAGGTCCTGTGCCTTCAGATATGCAGGGTCCGCCAGTTTGGAACCCGGAACGTCTTTCATCGCCGCCTCTACCAGCCGGATCGTTTCGTAAGTATCGTCCCGCAGTTGCAGGCAGAAGGTGAACTCCGTCAACGCTTCGAGCGGTCGATTGAGTTTCGACAGTGCGATACCGCGTCCCTGCCTGAAGGCCGCCACCAGCGGCTCGGACCGGATGCACCGTGCAAAGCCGCTCTCCGCCTCTTTATACTTTCTGTTGCGCAGGTCCAGAACGGCTGTGAAAAAGTCGCGCATGAGCGCATCGGGCCAAACCCTTACCGCTGCGGCGTATTCCTGCTCAGCGTTTGTCTGGAGGTTCCTCTTTTTGGCGCGGTCGGACCCTGTTCGCGCGGAGATACCTTCTGCCTGGCGTGAAAATTGGTCGCCCTGGCGGAGATGTTTTTCAAAATCGGCGCGGTACTGTCTCTGCTGGGCGCGGGTGAGCCATCTTTGACCTAATTTGCGGTTGCCGTCATGGGCTGCGATTCGCCATTGTTGCAGCTGCCTGTGCATCGTGTCGGTGCCGGCCTCCGCGACCAACTCCAACTGGCGGGCGAGCATAAAGACAATCGGTTCGGGCAGCATCGCCTCATTGATATTCCATTGCCGGATGCGGGAAACAGCCGGATCGACCGGCTCGCTGTCGTCCGGCGGTGGGGCAGGGGCCGAGGTTGGCTTGGTCGTGCCGGTTCCGTAGGCGACGTAGATTACCTCTGATTTATCAATCGTCATCGTTCCATAGGGCATCTCGATGAGATATTTACCGTCCTTTTCGACAACTTTCCCGACGAGTTTTCTCCCGTCGCGCATATACACGGTGTCGGCAACGGCAGCGGCAGCGGCAAATATCAACCCCGCCAGAACGATCAGGACCAGTATTCTACGCATGTGTTACCTTTCTTTCGGCGTCCGGGAAGATTCTACTATTATTAACGCTTTTTTGCGCGGTGCGTTTCAATAAATATCCATCAGCCTGGACTCACCTGCCGGCTTTAGCGGCTTCGAACGCAATATATTGCGTTTGGAGCCTCGTTCATTTACGATTGCCGTCCCATGAATACACGAGCATTCAAACTAAGTTGCATGGAATTCGACGACTTCACTCTTGCCGGTTACAGCGTCGCCGGCGAGGAGTCCGTCATCGTCGTGCCCGAACTGGACGTGGTTTTCGACATAGGCCGATGCCCCCGTGAGGCGCTGCGCGTCAATCACGTGCTGCTGTCCCACGGGCACATGGACCATGCCGCGGGAATCGCCTACTACTTTTCCCAGCGGGATTTCCAGGGCATCGCCGGAGGGGTCGCGCTGGTGGCCCGTTCCATCGTCCAGCCGCTGGAGAACCTGATGGACGCGGTCGCCTGTGTCGAGGGACATCCCTCGCCGCACAAGTTCGTCGGAATGAACGACGGCGACGATTATGAAATCCGTCGCGGTCTGATCGCGCGGGCCTTCGCCACGCGGCATATCGGAAACTCGCTGGGTTTTGCGCTTATCGACGTCCGCCATAAACTCAGGGATGAATTCACCGGCATGGACGGGCCTGAACTGGTGGAATTGAAGAAAAAAGGCATCGAGATCACCCGAAGGGTCGAGATCCCACTGGTAACTTACCTGGGCGATACAGCCAAGGCCAATTATTCAGCCATCCCGCATGTCCGCGACGCCAGGGCGCTGCTTATTGAGTGCACCTTCTTCGACATCGACCACATCACCCGGGCGCGGGCAGGCAGGCACCTTCACGTAACCGACCTGGCCGAGGTGCTTGAAGGTATGAATAACGAGCGGATTATCCTGACGCACGTAACCCGCAGGACGAACCTGTCCGAGGCCCGGAAAATCCTCAAAAAGACCCTCCCAGCCGACATCCTCCAGCGCGTTACATTCCTTATGTCGTGGAAACATATTCAGGATGAATGAAATGTAAAATGTAAAATGCTGAATGTAAAATACCGGATGCGTGCAGCGTCCATTGCGGGACTTGCAGCGAGTCTGGTCGTGTCGTTTAGCATTTTTCATTTGGCATTTATCATTTTTTTACAGGAATCAATACTTTTCCCAGCGGCAAGGCGAGCAACAAGTTGCTTGTCCTACCGACTGATAACGTTCCTCTAAAAAAGCGTACGCCCGTGGATTTTTCTTGAAGTTGAATCGGCCGCACATTATAAGATCATCATTATGACTGGTGTGGTGAGAATTTTTGTCGGGTGCATGCTGATTCTGGCGCTGGCTGGGTGCATTGAGCGGACGATGACCATAACGTCCGAGCCGAGCGGTGCGCTGGTCCAGGTCTCGAGCGTGGAGATCGGGCGGACGCCGGTTACAGTGCCTTTCACCTGGTACGGCGACTACGAAATCATCCTCCGCTACGATGGCTGCCAGACCCTCAAGACGCACGAAAAAATTTTCCCGCCCATCTACGATATCCCGCCGCTGGACCTGTTCAGCGCCCTTGCCCCCTGGACCTACCGCAACAACCAGGCCTTTCATTATGTCCTGCCCAAACTGGTTCTTCCAAGCGACGAGGAGTTAATTCGCCGGGCGGAGGAAATCCGACATCGCAACCTGGAAAAACCCGAGTAGCAATCCATTTTCGATTGAGACTGTTGCCTTCGCTGACGTCCCAACACCAGGAATCCCTAGCAGAAAGAGGCCACAGAGACACAGAGAACGCAGAGATTGACAGAGTAAAAGAAACGAAAA
Organism: uncultured Planctomycetaceae bacterium; assembly: GCA_964449105.1. Taxonomy (GTDB): domain Bacteria; phylum Planctomycetota; class Phycisphaerae; order SM23-33; family SM23-33; genus JAUWNJ01. The sequence continues at coordinate 6,507 of CAYUYD010000120.1, forward strand.
AAAGACAGAGGAAAATATTTTTTAATTCTATTTGTTCTCTGTGCCCTCTGCGCCTCTGTGGCCCATTTTGTCAGGCGCTTTTTTTATGGTCTCCAAATCAAAAATCAGCAATCAAAAATCGAAAATCACGATTAACCCGCGCCGCCGGAGCGAAAGGCCTGCGTCAGGATTTGTTGCAGGTACAATGGAGCACTCTCGAAACTTTTCTCGACGGTCTGTTCGTCCGTCGCCGTGGTCTGTATATCTCCTCCCTGTATGAGCAGTATTTTGCCGGTTTCATCCAGTTCAAATACGGTTCCGCCTTTGCCGCCTCCCCTGGTTTCCGACATTCTGACTCGGCGCACGGTTTTGCCCTGCTGCGTCTGTTCCCTGCCGATATATCGCAGCCGGAGTGTTCCGAACTCGACGATGTTGTTACGATTGGGTTTTTCGTTGAAGACCATTTCGAACTGTGCGTCCGCCTGCATTTCGGATGCTTGCCGAACCGCCAGGGACAACGTGCCTTCCGGCAGGTAGTTTTTCGGCGCAGGCGCGCCGGATGGGACGCTGCCGAAGCCCGGTACATGTTGGAGAACTTTGACCACTCCATCGCTCAAAACAATGTCCGTTCTGAATCCTTTGCTACCGGCCAGACGTAGGTCGGCGTGGTAGGTTCCGGCGGTGGCGTCTGCGTTCAATGTCCATATTTCGTGCGAACTGTGCCGCTGGGGGACGACTTCCACGTCCACGCCGACGAATGTTTCATCGTCGGCCTTTGCCCTGGCAGAAGCCCTCCATCCGATGGTCTCGCCTTTGGAGTAGATAAGGTACCAGTCGATTTGTGATTTCTCAGACCAATAGTGTTCCAGTCCCTTTGCGCGGATTTCCTGAATAATCTTTGTGCCTGCTCGGACCTTTTCGGTCGCTTGTCGCTGGAGCAGCCAGGCGATTCCCACCGATGCGACCAGCACGGTCAGCATCAACACAGCCAGGAGTCCTCGGCGGGCGGCTTCTGATTTTGTCGATGTCTTTGGCATTGCGTTTTTCCATCCTACGGCATCAAAGGATAGTGTAACAATGTTTGATTGTTTTTTTTCAATAGATAAGGTCCAGCCTATGTTGAAGGAGAATAGCGGGATTACAGGGATTTTAAGATTACGGGGAAAAAATAAAAAGAAAATCCCTGCAATCCTGTAATCCCTGTAATCCTGCTATATGCTTTTTTCTGGAGTCTTGACCGTGACGGCGCCGCCGGTAAGAATACGGACTTTGGCGATTGGAACGTGGAGTCCGTTTGGTGAGTAAACATCGTCATGCGTTGAATCCGGCCAAGGTCAAGGCCGACATAGCGGCACTGGAGCAGCATCCGCCCCAGGAGGTATTTCTGCGGCGTCTTGACATTCGTCGCCGGCTGAGCGTGGCGTTGTTGTGCGTACTGACCGGCGCGCTTCTGACGGCGTGTTATGCCCCGTTCGATAAATGGTACCTCGCATACGTGGCGCTGGTGCCGTGGGGGCTGGCTGTGGTGGGGGGGCACAATGGGCGATGGGCGATACTCTGGTCCTGGCTGGGAGGGGTGATCTTCTGGGCAGGGGGGATTTACTGGCTGACATGGAT
>CAYUYD010000121.1:0-7138 GCA_964449105.1 uncultured Planctomycetaceae bacterium
TTGTGAGATGAATTGAAGGTTTGGTGTTTCCCGAAAGGGACGCTTCGCGTTGCCGACGGGTGCGTCGCCCGGCCAGGCAAGTCGCCGCAGGCCCTAAGGGGTCTGAACGGTTATCAGAAAGGAGATGTCGAGCCATGAAACGAACGATGCTGATCTGCCTCTGCGCGAGCGCCCTTGCGCTCTTCCCCCGTGCGAGCCTCGCAGAAATAAAGGGAACGCCCCCGAACCCTGCCGGCGACACCGTTATTGACCGCGACACCGTTTGGCGAGGGGAAAAGATCACACTGGGCGGCGACCTGGTCGTTCAGAAAGGCCGCTCCTTCACGATTGACAATTGCGACGTCCTCTTTAGCGCGATCTGGCCGAAGGGAAAGATGACGTGCGGCAACAATACAACAATCGGCATAAAAGACAGTTACATCCATGGGAAGGGCGAGAAAGAGTACGCGGAGCGCGCGGCAGGACTTGTGCTTGGAGGGTCTGCCGACCGGCTCACAGTGAAAATCTCGGGCACAACGTTCAAATATTTGGGTGATGGTTGGAGCAAAGGCAAAACACATGATGCGATGGTAACGGCTCCGGCACACTACACTCCCGATTCATACTTTAGAGGCAACTCGCTTATCTGCGATTCAAAGCAGAAAGTATGGGGTTTCGAGAGTATAGGGAGACACGCCAGCGGCACCGCCCTGGAAAGGGGGATAAAGGTCGAGGACTGCTACTTTTTCCAGACCTTTCAGGGCGTATCATACTTCAGGCATCTTTACGGTTCCACTCTGAGAGGATGCACCGAGCCTATCAACGTCCCTCAAGCCCACTTTGTCATAGAAGGAAACCGATTCTACGACAACTCGGGCAAATCCATCAACTGCTTCAACGACTCCAGCCGCGGCTCGATCACGGACAATTTCATGTATAATACGACGATATGCCTTGTTGATTTGCCCGGCGCTGCCGACAATCTTATCAAGAATAATATTATGGTGGGAGTCGAGTCGCCCTACTTGGGGGGGAGGCGGGAGCAGAGCGGCGGAGGCGGCATAGGAGACGGCAATATGTTTATAGGCAATGAGTTCATTGGTTTTGTCGGTGGAGCAATCTCGATTGCCGGCAAGAATTGGTTGATTGCCGGAAACAAAATAACAAATTGCTACGGCGGGACGATAGGAATGCACCCGTGGGCCGAAGACCAGGGCGGTAAGTTGACGGGGCGGGCAAAATCGGGGGGCGATGCTATTATCATTGGAAACAGATTTGAGCGCTGCTACGGCGGAGGGCTTAAGGGAGGCGTAATACAAATCTCCCGTTGGCCTGCGACACCTGAGACATATAAATGGAAAGGCGCTGTGATTGCGGGTAATATAATTAAAGACAACCTGTTTTATGCTCCACCAAGGGGAATAAAGCTCACTAACACTGAAAACATACTCATCAAGAACAACAGCGTAACAAATAACAGCATCGGAGTGGAAATTTCTCCTGAGGTAATCAACTGCAAAGTCATTGACAATGACATCTCCGGAAATAAGACGGATATAATAGGCAGCCCTTCCGGGCAAGAGAAGTTTCCTGAAGCGAAAATAATCTCTCCCTCTGTCAACGAATTCAAGAAAGGCCAGACCGTCAAGTTCGAGGGAAAGGTCGCAGCCAAAGGCGAAAAGAAGATAGTCTCCTACTGGTGGTTCTTCGGAGATGACGGCACAACATCGAAGGAGCAGAATCCGACCCGCACTTTCAAGAAGGACGGCAAGTACTTCGTGGCCCTGATAGTCACGGACAGCGCGGGACTGAAGGACGTGGCCATAATGCCGGGCAGGATTGAGGCCGTATGGAACCAGAAAGATCCTAAAAGACCCTGGCCTGAAAAATCTCCAAGATTGGCTGTCTATCCCAGTCCATTGTATCTCAGCAGCAATTCAAATCCAACCTTTGTGCTTTATAACTACAGGGGGAAACCGTCGCTGAAAATCTGTAATGCAGACGGAAAGGTTGTAAAAGAATTCGAGAAATTCAGTATGAATGCGGAAGGTCTGGACAACTTCAATATAGCATCTTTGCCAACTATCAAGAAGACATCAGTCGATTTCTATGAATGTTTGGTTGAGTGGGATAAAAAGGAGGTTCCCGCCGGGGAATACAGCGCCGTTGCCTCGGATGAGGAGGGTGAGATAGCAAAATGCAAATTTGTGGTAAGGTAAGAATCAGTTTGGAGACAACTATCATGTACGGAAGAATGTCGTCAGCAGTTGTGGTGTTGTGTTTGATGGCAGGGGGATTTCTGATGATGACAGGCCTGTCGGCGGATGCGCTGGCCGGGGAGAAGGCGGCTGACGTGCTTTCGCTGCCGCCGATACCCAAGCTTGAGAAGCCGCCGGTGCCTGTTCCGCCGCCCGGCGGACAAGCCAAGCCGGTTCCCGCCAAAGGCGACTGGGTGGTCTCCGAACGTCTGGCTTATGCCGATATGGAGATTGCGATCCCGGGTAGCCTGACCGTCAAGAACGGCGGCACGCTCATCCTCAGCAAAGTAGTGCTCAAGATGAACCCTCAGAAGGACGGAGGATGCTCCATTGAGGTGCAGAAGGGCGGTGCTCTGTTTGTAATCGGCGGCTCCACGATTTCTTCGGCTTCCAAAGCGGCTTTTAATTTCCGGGTCAGCCCGGGCGCAAAGGCGGTAATGGTGGATAGCGAACTGCGTGGGACCACGGGATTCATCATCGAGGCCGATGACGTCTACGTAAAGGGAAATATCATAACCGCCAACCGCCAGGGGCTGGTGCTGCGAGGCGCTTCGCGGGCGTGGATTGAGGCCAACAGGATAGAGGATAACCAGGGGGTGGGTGTCCTGATAGAGAAGTCGAGCAACCGCAACGTCGTGCTGGCCAACTCCATCCGCAAGAACAAGGTCATGGGGATAGAGACCGCCGGGAATGAGAACCTGATTTACGAAAACGTCTGCGAGGAGAACGCCAACCAAGCCATCCGCGTGGATGGCAGCAGGAACGTTATTTACAAGAACACGTGCGCGCGGAACAATCCCGAGAGAACCTGGCACGGCGGCGGGATAGGAATAGGCGGCATGGACACCAACGTGACGCACAACGTGATAGTGGACAACGGCGGCTGCGCTATCTGGACGCATGGCAGGCAATACATTACCTACAACGAGATCAGAGGCTCCACGGCTGCTGGGATAAATGCGGAGTATGGTCCCGACGGCATGGTGATCGCCTACAACAAAATCTCGGGCGCAAACTGCGCGATCCGCACCAAGTTCGGCTACCGTTGCAAGATAGTGGGCAACGTCATAACGGACTTGAGTTCAGAGCCTTACTACACCTTGCAGGATGATCTCCGCTCCGTGCCGTCGGGAATCGTGATTCAAAACCCCGAGTACCCAAGTTGCTGGAACCTGGTGGAAGGCAACAAGATCGTCGGTAACAACAAAGATGGCTGGGGCATAGCCGTGACCGGCGCCGCCATTGACAACGTGATAAGGAACAACGACGTCTCCGAATGCGGCAGGGGAATCGTGGCCATAGAGACGCAGGCGTGGCGCGGTTGGGAGACTCCCCGCCTTGACTGGCCTACGTTCCGGCGCCGCAACGGCAACCTGCCCTACGCCCGGGCGCCTGTGGCGCCGTATCCCTGGGGGAGGCGGAAGGTCGAGCCCGGCTATCCTCCGGACCCGAAATTGCTCTGGAGTTTCAAGACAAAAATGGGGATACGGTCCACGCCGGTCGTCTCTCAAAGCCTGCACATGTACGTAGTGGATGACGACGGCGTCGTGCACGCGCTGGACGAGAATTCGGGCAGGCTCCTGTGGAAGTACGATACCGGGGGAAAGCTCCCCGAAAAACTGGCCGGGGTTGGAGAGGTAATACTGCATCCTTCGGCGGCAGTGGACCATTCCAGCGGGAACGTATATGTCTCGAAGGGCAAAGGTGTCTGTGCCCTTGACGAGCAGTCGGGAAAGCTCAAGTGGGAGCATGCGACCGACGGGTACGTCATCGCCTCGCCCGAGATAGACCACCAGGGGCGGGTGTATGTCGCCGACACTGCGGGGTATCTATACGCGCTGGGGAGCGACGGCAACCCCGTGTGGAAGAAGAAGGTCAGCGAATCGCCAATCGTAGCCACGCCATGCTTCACATTCACGCCAGTGCGTGAAAACCTCCGCGCGGATACGGGCAAGCGCAAGTACGAGAAGTTGATCGTGAAGGACTCAAGGGGATATGTGTCCGCCCTAAATCTGGATGACGGGAAACTCCTCTGGAAGCGCGAGACGGAGACGGGGAGCGCGTGGTCGAGCCCCGTCTATCCCATAGAGAGCGTGACGTTCTTCCTGCCGTTGGGATCGAGTTCAGGCACGGCCATCGAACTTTGCAGCCAGATGATCGCCAAATACAGTCTCAGGCTCATCTGCGCGGCCGGGAAGAGAGCGTACGGATTGAACGCGGCGGACGGCGGAATTGACTGGAAGGCGGACCTCGGGAGCGAGGCAGTGGCGACGCCCACGCTCGACCGCATGGGGAAGTTCGTGTACCTGCCCTGCCTGGACGGCAAGGTAAGGACCATAGGGCTGGACGGCAAGGTTGCGACTGTACTGGACATGGGGGAGGAAGTGATAAGTTCGGCCGCGGCCAGCGCCTCTAACGTTTGCTTTGCGGGCAAGAAGGGAAAAGTGTACCGACATGGGTTGGGCCTGAAGGACTGGGAAGAAAAGCTGGGCGCTCCTGTGGTTTCCTCGGTCATTCTTTTCAACACCAGCAAGTTCGCCGTGTGCACCACGCTCGGCGAGGTAAGAGTCTACTACACCCCACGGAAGCTCATCCTCGAAGGCAACTATGTTCATCATAACGAGGCTGGCATCTTCGCGTACGACGCCGTCTTCAGTCTATCGAAATGCAGGATAGAGGACAACCGAGCGGCTGGCATCCACGGAGAGTACGGGCTTTTCAGCGACCCGAACACCGCCGAGGGATGGATAACCGACTGCACGTTCAAGGGCAACAAGCTTGACTTCAACCTCGAACGACACTGCAACCTTATCCTGAAAAACACCGCCTATGACAAGGCGAAGGCCAATCTTGGCGACGGCTCCACGCTTCAGGAGAGGAGGTAGCAAGGTGTGGCTTCGTGGTAAAATAGCCCCGAGCGAGAGGTGCTTGCAAGACAGCACAGAAGGTGTATTTTGTGAGATGAATTGAAGGTTTGGTGTTTCCCGAAAGGGACGCTTTGCGTTGCCGCTGGGTGCGTCGCCCGGCCAGGCAGGACGCCTCAGGCCCAAAAGGGTCTGAACGGTTATGTCTTTTGAGCACTGCCTGCGAAGGAGACGTTGTGAATCGAGAGCAGGTCTTCATCCTGGCTACGGAGTATTGCGTGGGGGCCATCTTCAGCGAGCGAACTCCGGTCACGCGGGTCGATTACTATGCGCCAAGCGCCGACATCGAGAAGGTCAAGGAACTCGGCCTGTGCAACGGTTTTAGAATCTGGATAGACCCGGACCAACAGAAGCTTGCCCGCGCATCTTCAGGCGGCTACGGAATGATGATCGACTTCTGGCTGACCGAAGGGCGGCTGGAGCTTTTCGCCAGGAAAAAGGGGCTGGGGCTGAGGGAGTATGTCGATCTGACCGTTGACCTCATGTTGCGATACATGAAAGAGCAGGGCAACAAGGTCTGGTGGAACGTCTGGCCGGAGATCGACAACCCGCTCAACCCATACAATTGGTGCTTCTGGCCCGAACGTTTCTCGGACCGCAAAGAGGTCTATCAGTTCCTCAAGGACCATTTCACCACCGACAAGTACTGCCGCAACCGCGATCAGAGCGTGATTACTCAGTATGACCCTTATGTCGGGTTCAAGATGCCGGTTATTGAATACCTCCGGCAGCGTGGGATTGAACCAAAGGATGTGAATCTCTCGGCTCTTGCTTGTCGCGTGAGCACCTGCCACCACTATTTCGACTGGGGCTTTTCCCTGGTTCAGCAGGAGGAAAACGTCGGGTACGCAAACGTCCAAGTGTCTGTCGCCTTTCTGCGAGGCGCCGCAAGGCAGTACGGCGGGTGCTGGGGATTGGATTTGGCCGTCTGGAAGGCCCCGTCGGTGTATGCGTCGGTTTACGACTCGCTTGGCAGGCGCCTAGGCGGCGTATCCGAAAGCCTGATGCAGCGGGAACTGCTTGTGTCATTCCTCTCAGGCGCCAACTACGTAGCCGAGCAGGTCTCCGATTCCACTCATTGGATCACTGATGAGACCACCGGCCTGAAGCGGCTGTCGTCGATGGGGCGCATGGCTCAAGACGTCGCCGATTTCGCGCTGAGACGCCACCCGGATCGCGGGAAGCCGCTTGTTCCGGTGGCCTTGCTCCTGGAGAAGTATCACGGGTGGGACTGCCCGCTGGGCGATTACGGGCAGATCAAGCAGGCGTGTTTCGGAGAAGTGCCCTACGAAGCTCGCGACGAGATGATCGAGGCGTTCTTCGCGTACGCCTTTCCCGGATACCAGGAGCGAAGTCGTTATCGCGGCGATTGGCTGCACCAGTCCGCTCAGATCGCCAAGGCGCTGACCGCCACGACGACGCCGGAGCGACAGGAGGGGGTCTCCGCGGTCAAGTTCTCCCCAAATTTCGAGCGGCAGAAGCCCTCTGGTCCGTCCGAAGCGCCAAGTCAAGCCGTACTGGAAGAACGGATTGCCGTAAGAGAAGCCTTCCGCGCCGGCCTGGATACGCGGCCTTATGAACAGGGCGAGCTTGTCCCGTCGCCCTGGGGCGACAGTTTTGACGTGTTCCTGGAAGATGCTCCTTTGGATGTCCTCAAACAATACCCGCTCGTCGTCATGCTCGGTGGGATCAGGTTGAATGCGGATTTGGAAAAGAAGCTTCGCCAATACGTCAACGCGGGCGGCAAGTTGCTGGTCAATGCCGCACAGGTCTCCAGGGAGAATGAGGATTTTCTTGGTGTTACGATTACAGGCAAGAACGGCACGGCCACGCGATCTCGCTGCCTTGTCTGCTCCAAGGAATACCAAGAGGGCCAGACCGCCTTTGAATACGAGATTGTCCGTCCGGTCAACGCGGAGGTCCTTGCCACAACCGGCGAAGAAGAGAACACAGACGAGCACGAGCAGGAGAAGTGCG
>CAYUYD010000121.1:7148-8080 GCA_964449105.1 uncultured Planctomycetaceae bacterium
GGTGACCAGACAAGCAATGGGCAAGGGCGAAGTTTTGCTTGCAACGCCTACGTTGGGCCTCAAGACCGGGCAGAAGATTCATGCGCAACTGCTTGATATTGTCAAAGACATGCTTGATCACCTGATCAGGCCCCTGGCGCTGGTGGAAATACAGGGCGAACCGATCGAATACCTGGTCAACCTGACGGATAAGGGGAAGATTATTATGCTGGTGAACAATGGCGCCCAACCCTGGGAAGGGATGATCAGGATCGAGGATTTCAAGGTCGGGGACAACCTGCGGGAGCTCTGGACGGAAAAGCACCTCTTTGGATACACGATTGAAGGCGGCACCGTGCGGCTTGGGCTTGCCATCGCGCCATTCACGTTCACCATCATTGGAGCGGGCGACTACTAGAGCATCTAACGCTTGAGGTGCAGTGTTGCCGATATGTTCTGCATGGAAATCGCAACAGAACAAACACGGCAACGGGCGATCGCGGCTTATGAGGCCGGCCAAGGTAATCAGACCCAGATCGCGAAAATGTATCGAGTCAATATTTCCACCTTTCAACGATGACTACCCCGGCGGTGCGTTCCGCTGACGCAGATGCCGGCAGTGAAAGAGCCGACGAAACTCAATCAGCAAACGCCGCCCAAACTGCCGGTCAGTTCGGTCAGGCACGGTTACAAAAATAGCAGGTTCCGCCAGGGACGCCCAGGGCGGATGCAGGGGATACAGCCGTAGCGACTGTCTTGATTTTCAAGCAATTTCTGTTCTCCACGGCTGATTATTTTTCAATACCGGCGCGCCGGTATTGAGGATCGTCAGAGGTTTCCGCATGGCGGCAACAAGTGCTACGATCTTCCTTTTGCCACTCTCCACGAGGCGTCGATACGGTCGGTTTTGGCCAGGCGTCCGGTAGCCTTGGCAAAGTTGCGTACCTGGCGAG
>CAYUYD010000122.1:0-7997 GCA_964449105.1 uncultured Planctomycetaceae bacterium
GGGCATCAGGTGTTTCTTGACCAATTACGAATTACCAATTACGAATTACGAGTTACCAATTGTTTTTTCAGGCACAGGCTGGGACAATATCGACTCAATCTTCGGGTTTATACCCGTATAGGAACCTTTTTCCGGCATTTCAGTTGGGTTTCGAACGGTCAGCCAGACCTTTCCCTGGATTCGTGGCCACAGGTCAACGAGTTGTTCAGCCAGTGCCGGTGAAACTTCCACGGTTACGGAGCGATAGACCCTGATTCCGGATGTTCGCCTCGGCTCGATGGATTCTTCGGACTTCACCCTCCCGCCGACCGCCAGTACGCGCAGGTTCTGAACCAGCGTATAGGTTTTTGCCGGTTGGCCTTTGAGTTGGACCATGCCCAGCACGTCCACCCGCCCGCCGACACGAAGCATGTCGCCGGGCGTATAGTTAGGATCAACCCCCAGCGTGAAACCTCGCATGCCCGGAGTAATGTCGTCAGCGGGCGTCTTTTCGGATGCTCCGACGATGTCGTTGTAATAAACGCGATCACCACGACTGACGGGGCGGTTCACGCGTCTTCCGCCGAGTACTATGGACCTGTTCTCCCACCTGATAACGCCTTGAAGGTCTTTGACCGATGAACTTGCAATCATGGGTCCGATGTCGTCGTCGGCGATTTCCTCGCCGGTGGACAGGCTGCGCTTCCACTGGACAACCTGGACAGTCTCGCCGCTGATTTTTTTCCTCTGGGCAGCGTCATAAAGATAAAACATCGCCACCGCAAACCCAGCCAGTATCAGCGACGCAACCAGCAGTTTCTTGTTCCATACGACTGTTTCGCCCATGAGATTGCTCCCTTTTCGCCCGTGCTCTCCAGCCCGTCATTGACCGGGTCTGGAAATTACCAGGACTATTTTTACCGTTTTCTTCTCTTTATCGGTCCGGCGCAGGCTGACGCAATAGCGCTGCATTTCCCGCAGGAACACCAGCGATATTCCGTCCGCCTGCATCGCCGGTTTCCGCTGTATCAGTTTATAACCTGCTTTGGTCAGGCGGTCGCTGTAAAACTTTTCCACATCGGCGATTTCGCCCTTTGCGGTGTAGGCTATTATATCATCGGCCTCGCCGTTAATCTTCCTTCGGAGGGCGTAGCGCCGAACTGCTCCCGGCGGAGCAAAAATATCCTCCCCGTCGGTCCGAAGGATTTCAAGCCCCGTTCCGGCCAAGGGTTCTGCCGCCAAATCCGCCGGATTAACGGCTGACGTCGGCAGTGTCGTCGCTCCGGTTTGGCGGCAGGGCGGATCAGTTCTACGGGGCGACCCGCTCCCGCCCAGGCCAAAACGCACGAATAAAACCGCCGCCGAAAGTACAAGGCACGCGGCACCGGCAAGCCAAAATATCATTAGCCGTCGTTTTACCATCCGGTCAGGTAAAGCCCTCGGATCATATGCGCCATCCCTTCGGACGGTTCGGAGACCCGTTCCAGCGAGTCGTCCAGTTCGGAGTAATACTGGTTTCGCAGCACCGACCAGCAGGAAACCTCATCCCGTCGCCAGGTAACGCCTTCGCGTCCGTGGCGGTGGTGGATGTCGTACATCCCTTCCATGACATTCTGCCAGAGGGCCTGGCGCGGATTGAAATCGGCCGATACGTGCGCCCGCCGGCCCGGAGGATAATTGTCGGCGATGAGTTCTTCGGCAAGGACCCCCGTACGCGGGCTCATATTACCGGCCTCGGAAATCAACTCATCTGCGGTCTCGCCCACAGGGGCCTCCGACGACAGCGCCACGCCCGATGCGCGATTATTGAAGGCGATATCGTTGAGCCTGTCTTCGCTGGGCCAAGCGTTGGTATCCACCCGCTGCCAGGCGCTGTAGCGATTGGCAACCAGCACCTGATGTTTGTGCATCATCACCCAGCCGAAGAAAAACGTCAGTCCCAACACGATAGCCAGAAACGGCACAGCCAGGACAAACTCGGCAATGGCCGTACCACGCCGCATATGTGGTGGTCGAATTGTCCATATATCAGACATGGTTACCGCCTTTCTCATTTTTATTTTTTCTCTGCACCTCTGCGTCTCTGTGACCTAATGATGCAGCATTTCGCCGACCATTTGCTCATTGAACCGGCCCAGGTATTCTGCGAAGTCGCTAACGGTCTGCGGGTCTATCAGCCCTGACGTGGCGGAGGCGTCAGCCGCTCCGTCGGCCATCCGCTCCACCCAGTCATTCCATTGTGTAACAGGAACAAGTTGGGTCTTCCAATCCTGTGTCCAGAGGTCCCAACTGGTTGTATTGAATATTTCCACCTGGCTGACGGCAACGACCTGTCCGAAGGGGTTTCCGCTGCCGAAACGGGCAGACCAGACCATCGGTTCGCTGTTACGCCCTGCGACACCCAGATACGTAAAAACATCCCGGCGAACGCCGAGGTCGTGGTGCGGCTGGCCTATATCGTAATCGCCGACGGCGGTGTCCATAAGAATCGGCGCAGGCAGGTCATTTCGGTCGGTAAAGTTGGACGGATTGGATACCTCTACATTCCCGCCGGCGTCGATTCCCCCGAAAACGTACTGGGCGACCATATAGACCTTCTGCCAAACCGGGTCGCCATTTGCATCGTACTGCACTCGGATATCGATATCCCGATCCTCGGTGGTTTCGTAGTAATACTGGTCTTCCCAGATGTAGTTGGCGATCTGGGGTACTGACCACGCGGATGGGTCCACCCATCCGTTAACCCAGATTGCTATTGGGCGCTCGTTGTTGGTCTTATAACTGCCCGGCGAGAGCCATCCGGGCGCCCCCTTGGGGTACTTACTGCGAATTTCCACAAGATAAAACATCGTTCGCGTAATCTTATTGGAGGGGTCCGCCGCAATGGCCTTTGCCTGGGGATAGTCGGTCCACCATCGCGGGTAGTGGATTTCCTTAAGTGTCCGGTCGCCCCACATGTAGCCCAGTTTGATGTCGGCGATTTGCCTGTAATTGTCATAGAAGAACGTATCGGGCAATTGGCTGGAACTGAAACTTCCGACCCGTCTCATCATCCATGAGTAGGGACCATAGACGCTGTATCCGGTCAGGATTCTCCCCACAAGCCGCTGCGACCAGCGGCCGTCCGGGTCTGTGGTATATCCGCGTGCACTGTCACCTTCGCTGCGTCCGCCGATATTGACGTTTCCGCCTCCGCCGCGTATCGGCCCATGTCCGGGGGTTCCATCCACCCACCGGTCCCGCTCATATACTCCGCTATATTGGTAATCGCGCCACTGGAAGAGCCTGTCGTACGGGCCCAGGCGGTGGGGATAGGAACGATCAGGGACGATGCCATTTTTGACCGGCTTTTCAAAGTCGCCGAAGTCGCTCCTCTTTGCAGGCAGTTCCGGAAGGACAGGGGTAATGAAGGCGGTTTCGGCGTAGTTGCTCTGTCCGTAACGTGCGGCGTTGCTCTGGCTGAGCAGTCCGGCTGAAAGGGCGGTCGCCTGGCTGAATTCATCGAGGCATTCAGCCGCCTGCCATAATTGTCCGTGCGGCGTCGGACCCGCGTATCCTCGGATCGACCAGTTCGTCAGCAAGGCGACGTCGAACCCGCTGTCGTTGAACAAATTATCAATCCCGCCGAGGATGTCTCGCTGTCCGGCCATTCGCAGCCGAAGCGATTCCAGCCCGTCCCGCATCCAATCGTCGGGAATACCCCTGCCCAGTTGGTCGGAAAGCCCCTTCTCCCAGGCAACGACCTCCTGGTGCGTCATTTTTGTCGCCAGCGGGTATGAATCCATGTGCGGAACCAGCGCCAGCATCCGCGTAACGGCAACGTTATTTCCGGCGATTACGTTCATGCTCCTGGCCATCCACGCCGAACCGGAGATTGCCGCCGAATCGGCGGCGTTCTGCATCGCCTGGCGACGGTTGACCTGGTCTCCGACGTTAATGACGTAAAAGATCAGCCCCGCCAGAAGCGTAATCCCCAGCAGCAGGACAACGAGCACCTGCCCGGAGCGTCCACCCCGCCGGTACAGGCCCGACCCCTCAATTGGAAATTTTCTGCCTTTGTCCATTGCGACAGTCTCCTTTCATTCAAGAGCCGCTGCCGGGCGACGCCTCCTTGAGTTTCTCCGCCTGCTCGATTAACTTGTCGATTTCCGGCGTAGCAAGGAACCGCTTGGCCTGTCGGAAATAGGCCAAAGCGGAGATGTAATCTTCCCGATTCATGGCCTCGGCGCCCAGCACCACCTGTTGCTCATAGCGAATTCGCTTGATGATTTGTTCGACCTCCGGCGTAGCGTGGACATTCTTTGCCGCCCCCGCCCTTATGAGGGCTTCGTTCAGATCGCGGGCTTCCAATGCCTTTTGAGCAGCGGCAAATTGTTCGGCATAAGTGCGGTCCTGCCTGATCAGTTCCAGCAGGGCGTCAACCTCGGCCGATGCAGCCGGTTTAATCCGCTTGGCCTTATTGTAGGCGATTTCGGCTTCGACCCATTCGGTCCTGACGCGGTGAGCATCAGCCACATCCAGTTCAATGTGATAGGAGCAATCCGTTATCTTGCCTCGTAATTCCGCATCGGAGAACAGTTTCCCGGCGGCTTCGTATTTCTCCAATGCCGCTTCGTACTTCTTCTGCCGGAATAAATTGTTGCCCTGATTCAGCAACGAATTGTAGTCTTTTATTTTAAGGATCTTCTTCAATTCGTTGTCGGTTTCGGGGGACATTTTGTAAGACTGCGCCAGTTTGAGTTCTTGTTCAGCCTCCTTAATCCGGTTGGCGGCCAGGTGTTCCCGACCCAACCGGAGGTGGTGATCGTGCCTCAACTGGCGGGCTTTATTCGCCAGGTTCTCGCTGGGTTTTATTTTACCGGCCTGTTCATAGGCGTCGGCGGCGACCAGTAAGTTACCGGCCTTTTCCGCCTTTTGGGCCTCGTCTATAGCCGCGTCGTATTCTATCTTGGTCTTGAGCGCGGACTTCTTGGCCTCGGCCGTCTGCTTCAGTTCCTCGTACATCTTCGGCGTGAGGGTCGTCCTGGCGGCCTCCAGCACGTCGAGGGCCTTGTCCCACGCAGCCATCGCGCCCGCGGCGTCGCCGGCACCGCCCAACTGCTCGCCCCTGTGAAAGTGCGCCCAAAACTCGCCCTGCTTCTGTTTTTCCTTGATATCCTGTCGGAGCGTCTGAATCTCGGCAACCTGCTCATCCGAAAGCGTCATCCGGCCGGCATTTGTGAGTATTTTTTCCGCCTGCTCCAGTTCGCCGTCGGCAATGGCCTTCTTCGCCCCGTCTATCGCTATAACGTAATGCCTCTGGCTGGTCAGCCAGTCGTTGAATTCCCGCAGTTCCAGTTCTCTCTCCTGTGTCCACTTATACAACTCGCCCCGGTTTCGCTGTAATTGCTTTGTTAATTTGTCGGCAGATTCAAATTGCGCATAGGCTGCGTTCCAGTCCCCGTCCATCGCCGCCAGACGAGCCAGGCATAAATATTCCATCACCTCCGCCTGCCCGGCCATCACCTGTCGGGCATATTGCTTGTTGCTGCGGACGGTCTTGAAGATATCCATCGCAGCGGCGTAATTCGCCTTCTTGACCTGCGATATGCCCGCTTTGGACGCCTCCCTGTACAGACTTTCAGCCCGGCCGTATTGTTCTTGCGCCTGTTCGCGGATAGCCTCCTGCTGCTGCTTGTCCATCCCCCAGTACACCAGCAGTCCGACTATAATGACTCCGGCGATCATTCCGGCGATTGCAAGTTTTTTACGGAGCGACATCGGCATTTTGGGGATTTCGGCGGTAATCGGTCCCGATTCGGCGCCCTGCATCGGCTGGGATTGTTCGCCCTGACCCTGCCCTTCAGGTCCGGTGGCGGCAGCGTCCCCAGGGGGCCGTTTCTTCCTGTGATGCTTTCGCAAGGTCTGTTGCCGGGCTCGTGGCGAAAAATTCGCACGAATCTCCCTGCCCAACTCCTCGATATTCGCAAAACGCTCCTGGGGATCCTTGGCGAGCATCCTGGCCACAGTTACCGAAAGCGCCCGCGGAATGTCGGGATTAATCTCGCTTAGCGGCGGGGCCGTCTGTTCCGGCGAAGAATGCCACTTCATCCATCGCAGCGCCTCGCTGTGGCGATCGCGCACAACGTCGTGGAATACTTCATTGAATTTGGTCCGCCCCAGAAGCATCTCGTAAGCGACCATCCCCAGCGAGTAGATGTCCGCCCGCCCGTCCACCTCCCCGCCGGTGAACAGTTCGGGGGCCATGTATTTAGTCGTCCCCAGTTTCATGGATACGGCGGCTCCCGCCTTGGCCGCTACGCCGAAGTCGGTGATAGTTACCTTGAGCCTCTCGCCGATAATGATGTTTCCCGGCTTGATGTCGCGGTGTACTATCCCCGCATGGTGTATCGCCGTCAGCCCCGCCGCTATCCGCCAGATAATCTGGAGAACGGCGGTGGGATCGATCGGCTCGGGGTGGTCCGAGAGCGTCGTTTCAATGGTATGCCCCTCGACAAACTCCATGACGACGAACAGCCCGCCGTCCTCTTCCATCAATTCGTAGAGAGTAACAACCTCTTCACACCCCAGTTTTGCCAGCTGCCGGGCCACTTCGCGGAACCGCTGTGTGAACTTTTCATCAGACGCCAGTTGCGGAGCAACCTGCTTTATCGCGACGTATCGGTCCAGAAGGGGATCGTAACCCTTATAGACGATGGACTGCCCGCCCGAACCAAGCCGTTCGACGATCTCGTATTTACCGAGTTTGGCCCCCGCCGGCAGTATGCCGAAAACGCCGGCAGCAGTATCGTTTGTGCCTTTCTGGTTCATAATCTCAAAGATCCAATATCCTGACACTATCGAAGCAAAGAAAAAAGATAGCGGGATTTCGAGGATTACAAGATTACAGGGATTTTTTTAAAGGCATTTGTCCTGTAATCCTGCTACTCCGTCTGTTTCTTTCTTCTTCTTCTTACAAAATTTTAATCCCCATAATCCCGTAATCCCTGTAATCCCGCTATCCTTCCTTTTTTTCTTCTTCTGGCGGATTCGACTCATCGTCCTATGTAGCGGGGAAATTGCTCCACGTCTATCTCGTCCTCGACTCCCTGGTTGGTCAGGGAACACGCGGCATTAACTATCATTGCGTAATGACCCGACGCTCCGGGGAGTTCCTCGCCGCCGGCAAGACTGAAGACCATTCCGGCATACGGCACCGACAGGTACAGCTTGTGCCTCACCTGTACATTAATTGTCTCGTGGTCGCCGTAGGCGTCTCCGTCAGCCGGGGCGGACAGCGACACTTCGGTGAAATTCCAAGCGTACCGGTACTTCCCTTCCAGCATTGTCTGCACCCATTTCGGCGCCGAAGATCCGTAAAGTTGCCAGAACCTCTCCAGCCCGTCCTTAATCACCTCTGCATTGCCCGGGTCCTCGCCGCCAAGACCCGTCTTACCGGCGGAGACCGGCATCACCGCATAAATGGCCGCCGAGCGGATGCGGCGAAACTTGTCTGACGATCCCGGAGAGGCCAGCACGTTCCTCGGCTCATCGTACGAGAGATTTTCCGGCGCCCACACAACCGCCGAGCGGGCTGCGGCATAAGCGGCGTGATGAACGGCAAGGTTCCCCGCCACCAGCAACATCGACTGGATCATCACCAGTACGATCATCAGGGCAAAGGGAAACAGCAGGGCGAATTCGATGGCGGCTGTGCCGGCTTCTTTCGGGCGTGGACGGTTTTTTCGCTGCGCTCGCCCCAGACGCCAGGCAGCGCCGGTCAGAATGTACAGCCCCACCACGCAGACCATCGCAACTGCGCCGGCAAAAAGCGAAACCCGGCTTCGGAGGCATCGCCCCACCCATCCGTCGCTGAGCGAGGCAAGGGTCCAACCGGCGCAGACCAAAACCACCGCGACGCCTACTACCGTCGCGGAGACCGAAAGTCCCAATTTTCCGGCCTGTCTGGTTTGGTTCATCAAGGCCTGTCCGTTCATTTCCAGATCGACCGTATGACCGGCTCGAGCATCGCAACGAAG
>CAYUYD010000123.1:0-7926 GCA_964449105.1 uncultured Planctomycetaceae bacterium
ACCGCACAGGTTGGAAAACCTGTGCCACCAGTTACCGAACCCCCGAAATCTTTATGCACAAAATCGACAGCAAGCCTTGAAAAACTTTCCCGTATATGCGAGAATATGGGTAGTTAATATGGGAGTTATGTCATGTCATCCGTTTCCGGTCGAGGTTTAGGCCGATTGAAGCAAGTCGCCGAACTTGAGGCGTCGCTGTTGGGGCGGATAGAAGACGCCGCCGACGAACTCCGGCACATCGAATGTCTCGACGAGGAACAGCGGGCCGAGATACACGCCATCCTCGAGGCGATGAAGCATGACGGTCAGTTTCATTCTTCCGCTATTCGCGCCCTGGCGGACGGGTCGGCCCAGGAGACCTGCCATGCCTGAGCGTGCAATCCTCCGCGAGCATTTTAATCAGATGCTTCAAATCACCGGTTCGGCGGCGGAAGAATACGACCGGCTCGCTTGGGCGACGAACGACGCGGACCAGCGAGAACAACTCCGCAGACTCACACGCGAAAAATACCGCTACGTGGAACTGACCGAGCGCCTGCTCGAAATCCTCGACGAGTGAGACAAAATGACAGGTGCACAGACCATGCAGAATATATAGCGGGATTACGGGGATTCCAATCTTGTTCAAAGAAGAAGAAGAAGAAGAAAGAATAGCGGGATTATGGGGATTATTGGATTACAGGGATTTTGTTTTTGCTAAAAGAAACAAAAGAAACAGAAAAGAAAGTTGAAGGCGTCGTTGGTGTCCGAAGATAGTTAGATGCCGGAACAACCTCTTTACAAGTTAGGAGATTTGAAAATTAAAATGAATCCCTATAATCCCGTAATCCCTGAAATCCCACTATAATTGTTTCCGTACCGGAAAGACCTTATCTATTAAAGGAATCGGCTCAAACCTTGTCGCATTCTGCTTATCAACTTGGTGTAATCGGCGCAGGCAATATGGCAGAGGCCCTGCTGCGGGGGATAATCTCTGCCAATCTCATCGACCACAACGCGGTGGTCGCTTCCGACCCTCAATTCTCCCGCCGGCAGCATTTTACACGTGAACTGGGCATAACAACGGAAGCCGACAACGCCATCCCCGCACAATGCCCGCGAATCATCCTTGCTGTCAAGCCGCAGATAATGTCCGAGGTGCTCGAAGGCGTCGCCGAAGCGGTTCGCCCCGATGCCGTGATAATCAGCATCGCCGCCGGTATCCGCTCACAGTTTATCTTCGACTCACTCGGCGGAAAGGGCCACATCGTTCGCGTCATGCCTAATACGCCGATGCTGGTCGCCGCCGGGGTAAGCGCCGTCTGTGCCGGGCCGGGCGCAGAAGAAGCGGACCTGGCCTGGGCGGAAAAACTCTTCGCCGCATGCGGGAAGACCGTCCGCGTCGCCGAAGAACTAATCGACGCGGTCATCGCCGTCAGCGGTTCCGGACCGGCGTATTTCTTCTATCTAATCGAGGCAATGGTCGCCGCCGGCGTGGCAGAGGGACTCGACCGAGACATGGCGATGGACCTTGCGATCCAGACCTGCCGGGGTGCGGGCGAACTGCTCGTCCGCTCCGGCGAGCCGCCGGAGGTCCTGCGAGCAAGAGTTACCAGTCCCGGTGGAACGACCCAGGCCGCCATTGAGTCAATGGATTCAGCCGGTGTAAGAGACGCCCTCGTCGCCGCCTTCCGCCGAGCGGCAGAACGGTCAAGAGAATTGGGGAAATAAAAAACAACGGCCACAGAGACACAGAGAACGCAGAGAAAAAGTAGAATTAAAAAAGATTTTTCTGTTTTTTAATTTTTTATATCTCTGTGTTCTCTGTGCCTCTGTGGCGCTACTTTTTCGGTTTTGGCCAGGTGTCGGGGGCGGGCAGATCTTTCAGTGGTCGCTCGCCGCGGGCCAGGTCCAGCACAGCCAGGGCCAATACGTCCATCGTATCGACAACGGGAACGGGCACATCATCCGGGCCTATGGCAAGCGATATTTCAGAGCACCCCACAATGACGACCTCGGCGGCCTGCTGCTCGACGAGCCAATTCGCCGCCTCACGCAGCAAATCTCCAGGCAAAGGATTACCTTCATCCAGCAGACCGGCTTTTATACCGCCGGACCGCTTTGCCCCAACCGCAGGTCCATAAACAGCCCGCATGACGAGCCTCTCCAGCAGGTTGGACGGGTCGAAATCATCCTCGGTATCAGTCGGATAGACCAACTCGACATCCCTGCTTGCGAATGCCTGGCCGAACAGGCCGCTGCGGCACGTGCACGTCGTGGCCAACAGGCCGACACGCCTGACCGACGGATACCGCCGAAGCACATAATCGACCGTCTCGGGGACGACGTGGACAAGAGGAAGCGGGATTTCGTCGGCGATTGCCGGTAGGAAGGCGTGGGCTGCATTGCACGCAACAGCGAGAAAATCAGCGCCGGCCTTTTCAAGTCGGAGGAACGACCGGAGCAGGTAAGGCCCCGGGTCGGCCGCCCCGGCGAACCGCGTCTCCGAACGGGCAGGAACCTGCGGGACGCACGAGACGATCCATTCGGGAAAATCGGCGTCGCCGTCCGCCCCGAATCGCTCTGCCGCCAGTTCCAGCAAACGCTTCTCGAACCCGACATGCGCGAAAGGCCCAAGCCCGCCGACAATACCGGGAATCAAAGGAAACTTCGGATGAGACATCTTGTCCTGCATCTCTGCTGCTACACTTTCTCCATAGCGAATGAGACTTCCGCTCCTCATTTGTTCAGGAATTCTTCGAACGACCCGCCGAAAATGGCGCGGACGTCGCGGGTAATTTCTTTTTCCGTCGGCCTCCAGCCGGCATCGAACAGGTCGCGGTACTTATCCACAAGGACATCCGCGATAATCCGACGCGTGTGGTCCCACTTGTATATCAACTGGTCGAGGACGCGGGCATCGGAGTGCTGGCAGGTAAATGCCGTTCCCAGCAGTTCCAGTCGCTGGCGCGTCATCTCGTCTATGATGCTGGGGTTATTACAGTACCACCAGCAGCCGAAAAGGTGCAGGCTGCCGAATTTTCTCGCCAGGACGGTCAATTCGTGCTGGTTGTCGCGCGAGAGCATCGTAACGAGCAATTTCGCATCGGAGTGCCTCTGAAGCATCCTCGCCAGCGCCATCACGTCGGAGACCCCTACGCCGGCGCCCCCGTCGCGGAGATTCGGGTTCACCGCCCTGCGTGCGCCTATCATCAATGCGAAAGGCGCGCCGACCTCGGCGGCAGCCGGAATGACGGCACGATCCACCAGCCGGGTGAACGCCGAATCGTCGCCGTAGGCGAACTCGGGATCAATCGAGGCGGCAAAGTACACGGGATTAAGACGCGCCGACCAATCGACAAGGAAACGCCGGACTTCGTCGAACGTCTTCCCGTCCGGATCGGACTTGACGTCATAGCCAGCCTCGGACATGACGCCGGCGGCCCTTTCCCAACCGTCCCCGAACAACGGATCGATCCGCAGCGCCGTCTTGAGGCAGCCGGGTACGGGCAGGTTCTGCTTCCAGAAATCGGCCTCGACGTCGCTGAATGGGCTGTTGGTCATCACGGCATAATCAATATTCGCCAGCGCGAACACCTTCGACAGGTATTCCTCGATATCCTGTTCGGTGAACCATTTTCTTATGCCTGCCAGGTCGCGTCCCGCCACATCCAAACCGAGACGGTTGAACGTGGTAATCACGCCGCGGGCGGCCTCGGACAATGGGCCGCGCTTCAGGAAAAGATGCTCCCACACCAAATCGGCCTGGGCGGACTTGGGTAGCGAAAAGAATCTTTCGTACGTCAGGTCGCGCGGGGCGACGGTGAACAACTCCGCCACAAGATAATGATAGGTCAATATCTCATCTGCGCCCCAGAGCAGAAGGTCGCCGTGGCTCGGCGGAAACAGGTGCGTGTGAACGTCGGTAACGGTGGTTATTTCGACTGCCTTTCGCACAGCAGCGGCCAGCGATGAAATGTCCTGCAGCATGATCCTGTTCACTCCTTCATTACATTGTCGTCTTAAAGCATTCAGCGGTCAGCATTCAGCCAAACACCCACAGAGCAAGAGGCTGAATACTGATTGCCGATTGCTGATCGCCTATCTGAAACGATTTTCAGGCAGAACCCGGCATGGGAGTATATACAGAAAAATCGCCGTAAGGCAATGTTCACGCCTCGGCGAAAAAATAAGACAATCTTCCCCCTTGCCCTCGAAAATGAAGAATCCGGCATTGCGGCCTAAGACTGATACTCCAGCATTTCGTGGAGATGGGCCGGTATGAAATTATTCATACTGGCAAGGTATCCACGAATGGCCTCTTCCAGGTTTTCCCTGGCCTGTTGGGCAGTCCGGCCACTGGAGACGCACCCCGGCAGCGACAGGCAGACAGCAATGAACTCGCCTGCGTCGTTGTGCCGCACCTCTATACATAACTTCATTGTACGCCTCGCTTTCCAGTCCCAACAAAACCCCGAACATCCGAAAAAAACGCATATGTCTTAGTTAAGCGGATTTAGCGATTTGACGATTATCAACCATGCCTTACACCGCTCGATATGACAAATTTATTGTAAAGCGCCGGCCCGTGCGGTTTCAACAAATTTTTTACTATTTAATTTCAGGAGCACCGGGAATTCTCGGCGACCTTACCTATCTTACCCAGACGGTACACATGGTAAAGCCGACGTATATCTACCCGTCGGCTTGTAGTAGTTCATCCAGCGCCAATCGAGCGCCGGTCCGGTCGCCCTGGCCGAGTGCTTCGGCAGCGGTACGGAGGTGGTCGGCCTGGCGGACGGTGAAGGCCATTGCCGCAGCCGGATTAAAATCCGCAAAACCCAACTTATCATGAATCGCCCGGCGGAGTGCGTCTATTCCGGTGAACGTTTCGGCGGAAACAGCCAAGCCACCATCCGGGTCGGTCGGAGGCCTGATAATATCGCATTTACCCGCGACGTTGATAACATTCGGCAGCGTTCGGAGATGTGCGACAAGATCGGCGTATTCGCCAACGTCGCCGGCGGTTACGCATATGAGCAGGTCGGCTGATTCTATACGTTCCCATGCTCTGCGAACGGCATCGGCGTCGATGCCTTTCGCATCGGACCAAAGCCCCGCTGTGTCGGTCAGCCGGATTGGTACGCCCTCGGCGTCGGTGAGCGTACAAACCCAGTCGCGCGTCGTGCCGGGCTTATCGGAGACTACCGCCACATTCCGCCCGACCATCGCGTTTGCCAATGAACTTTTCCCGACATTCGGCGGTCCTGCGATAACGACCTCCGCCGGTTCCAAAAGCCGACGCATCAGCGGCAGAGCATCGGCGGCGGCGCGAAGGCGATCCGGTTCCGGCTGATGCGAGGCCGCAAGCGAAGATAATCCGCCCGACCACTGACAACTCACAGCCGAGGCTGAAAGCGGGGTTGAAACCAGATGCAGCGCCGACAGAAACTCCTCCATGATTGCGGGATTTTCCAGACCGGGCCTTCCTATTTTCGACAGAACCGGGTCTGCCGGACAATCAGAAACGATGCGCGCGCCTCGCTCGGCCAGAAGGGTAAGGACTTTCCGCGTAACGTGAGGCCCGCCGTGGATGTTGATTTCGACGACGCCGTCAGACGGGCACGAGACAATCGCTTCGTCGAGCACTTCGTCGCCGCTGACGATCCGCCCCAGCGTCAAACGACCCTGCCGGCCTGCCGATGATCGAGAGCGGAAGATTTCCCGCATAATCCGTCCCGCCTCCGCGCCTGTCAGGACTATAACGGCGATCCCGCCGCGGGCAGGCGAGGTAACAAGCGCCGCCGATGTTGTCGCCGGCGCATTCATTCCCGAAGGTCCCGAGCGGAAAGCCCCACGCCCAACAGGCACAGGTCGGGGACGATGGCGCTGACAATGTCGCAATCGGACCCGACAAGTTCGGCGTCTCCGCCGGTGAGAATGACTTCGGGCCAGACGCCTAATTCGGCGGCGTAGGACTCGACGAGTTCCCGCAACGCCCCGCGTGCGCCGAAAATAATCCCGCCGATAATGGCCTGGCACGTGTCGGCACCGAAGACCCAATCCGGCTTCACCGGTTTCACCGCCGGCAAAGCCGACGTCCCACGGGCGAGCGACTCCGTCGAGAGGCGCAGGCCAGGAAGGATCGCCCCGCCGAGGAAAACACCTTCGGAATTAACACAGTCGATGGTAATGGCCGTGCCGAAGTCGGCCACAACGCAGGGACCTCCCAAACGATGATACGCCATGGCCGCCGAGCAAAGCCGGTCGGTCCCGATACGCTCCGGTTCGGGCAGGTCGGTCTCAATCGGCAGCGGAAGGTCACGCCCGACAACGAGCACCTTTTGCTCCAGCTGCCGAGCGGCTGATTCAAGAGCGGCCAGATACTCCGGCTGGACCGAGCAGGCAGCGATAAGCGACGGGGCAGGACACTGGCGCCACAAATCCGCCAGCGCATCGCCGACTTCGCCGACAGGAACCCGCCGAACGTGCGTAATCTCCTCATCAATCACACACCCCATCCCAATCCGCGAATTACCGACGTCGCACGCAAGTATGGATTCAGGTTTAACCATATCGGAATTTCCCAGTCCCTAATCCCTGGTCCCCAGTCCCTTTTCCTGTAGCACTTTCCATATCCGTTTGGTCAGTTCGTTCAACCCTTTTCCGGCAACGGCCGATATGGCGAAGACATTGCCGCCGACGGTATCGGTGAAACGGGCGAGGTTTTCGTCGCTTCCGGTCAGGTCCATTTTATTGGCGACGACGATCTGCGATTTTTCGGCCAGTGCCGGCGAATATTTTCGCAGTTCCTCGTTGATGGTAATGTAATTTTCGACGGGGTCGCCCGTCACAGGGCAGATATCGACGATATGCACCAGAATTGCAGCCCGTTCGACGTGCCTCAGGAACTCCTCTCCCAGCCCAGCGCCGCGGTGAGCGCCTTCGATAAGCCCCGGAATATCAACCATGACAAACCGCCGATGCCCGAACAGCGCGACGATTCCCAGAACCGGCTCCCGTGTGGTGAAGGGATAGGCAGCCACCTTCGGTCGAGCGGCAGAGAGCCGACGCAGGAGCGTGCTCTTTCCGGCATTGGGCATGCCTATAAGCCCGACGTCGGCGACGAGTTTCAGTTCCATGTGCAGGCGGCGGGTCTGTCCGGACTCGCCCGGTATTGCCTGGCGAGGGGCCTGATTGGTTGATGTGGCGAAATGGACGTTTCCCTTTCCGCCCCTGCCGCCAAGGGCGACGCAGACCTTCTGTCCCGGTTCGGCGAGGTCCTTCAGCAGCACGCCTCGCTCGGCATCGCGGATAATGGTTCCGGGCGGAACGCGAACGACGACTTCAACGCCGTTTCGTCCGTGGCATTTCTTGCCCATTCCCCCGGCTCCGTGCGTCGCCTTCCAGTGGTGTTTGCCTGCGAGGTGATAAAGCGTGTTGACGGAAGGGTCTGCCAGGCAATATACGCTGCCGCCGTCGCCGCCGTCGCCGCCGTCAGGCCCGCCGTAGGGAATATACTTCTCGCGCCGGAAACTTACGCACCCGTCGCCGCCGTCCCCGGCAATTACCGTAATGTCAACCTCGTCGAGAAACATTCAATCTCCAATTGCCAATTGCCCTTCGGGGCGCCTTCGGCGTCCCATTTCCAATTGTCAGCACAGGGGTAAATTTACCCCAGGAAAGTGCTCGGACATTGTAACCCACTGGGGTTTTAGAGTGAAGTCTTTCATGCTCGCAGAGTCCTTCGGAGTACACAGGTCGCCTCTCGAACCCACACCGCCACGCACAACCCGTGCCGGTTCGTGCCAGTTCGTGCCGGTTCGTGCCAGTTCGTGCCGGTTCGTGCCAGTTCGTGCCAGTTCGTGCCGGTTCGTGCCAATTGGTGCCGGAGGCAAAATCCGTAAGTCTTTGACTGGCAAGCAGTTGCGATTTTCGGGGTCATTT
>CAYUYD010000124.1:0-5776 GCA_964449105.1 uncultured Planctomycetaceae bacterium
AATAACAAAAGAAAAATCCCCATAATCTTAAAATCCCTGTAATCCCGCTCTCTTTCCTTTTTTTTCTTCTTTTTCTTCCAGTAGGATTAAAATCCCCATAATCCCGCTCTCCTTATTGACCTTTCGTGCTACGGCAGGCTCCGCCCTGACGAGTGAATGGCGAGTTTTTTTAGCAATTCAAACCTCAAGAAGAAAATTTTATTTTTCTTTTCTTTGTGTCCTTTGTGCCCTTTGTGGTTCGATTTTTTCTGTTCCGACGGGCAGCTTGCCCAGCCGATTACGGACGTCCGCCTGCATTGCGATCATTTTCCCGCGGACAACGGCGAGAAATTCGTCGGACTGCATCTGTTGGACTTCGTCCCGATGCAATGGTTTGCAATAGACCACCACGATAGCGCTCAATATTGAAAACAGCGGCTGGGTCCGAGGCCAGGCCTCAAATGCGCCATCAATTACCACGGGGACAGTCCACTCGGCTGCTCGTTTGGCAAGCATCGAGACGCCGGGCGCGAAATGCCCGATCGACCCGTCGCGCGTCCGCGTTCCTTCAGGAAAGACCACCAACTGTCCGCCGGCGCGAAGTCGGCGAAGGGCCTCCTTCAATGCCCCCGTATCGGCAGAACCACGCTTGACCGGAAAGGCCTTAACCGAAGCAATCCACGCGCTGAAAATCGGGATGTGAAACAACTCCTCCCTGGCCATGAAATTCATAGGACGCTTCAGCGACAGGCACATAATGGCCGGATCGAGGTAACTCTGGTGGTTGCAGATGTACAGCGCCGAACCGGTCGTCGGTTCGTAGTGGCGGTTGAATACCCGCAGCTGCCAGAAAGGAACCGCAAACATCCCGAAACCGAACCGGCAGAAGCGATACCACAGGTTCGGCGCAGGGACGCCCTCCGGCAGCAACCACGCGCCAAACAGCGGATTGGGATGACTCGGCAGACCTTTCATTTGGCTGATTTTACCCCAACCTGAAGCAATAATAGCGGGATTTTAGGGATTACAGGATTATAGGGATTTTCTTCTTTTTTGTCCTCTAATCTTAAAATCCCCATAATCCCGCTATTTTTCTTCAACGACGGCTTTACTATCCAAAGAGTTCTTTAAACACTATTTCAGACTGCTCAGTAATTCCGCTGTTACTTCCTCAATGTTCATGTCGGTTGTGTCTATTACGACAGCGCCGTCAGGTCTGACCAGCGGCGCGACGGGGCGGCTGCGGTCGCGCTGGTCCCGCGTACGTATGGCCTGGAGGACTTCTTCGTATTTTACGTCTTCGCCGCTGGCGGCCATCTCATCGCATCGTCGTTTTGCACGGACCTCGCACGAGGCGTCGATATAAAACTTGACGTCGGCGTCCGGGAAAACGACCGAACCCTGGTCTCTCCCCTCGGCTACGACGCCGCCGGTCGCTGCCGCCAGTTCAGCCCCTATCCGCCGCTGCATCGCTACAAGCACCTCGCGGACGCCGGGCGAGCGGGCGACGAAGTGGGAGTTGTCGGCAACGTCGGCGGTGCGTATCTCGCGCGAAACGTCCTCGCCGTCGAGCATAACACAAAGTTTCCCGTCAACGTCATATCTCAGCCTAAGGTCGATTCGCCCAGCCAGGTCGGCAAGGGCCTCTTCGTTCTCCATGTCGATTCCCGCACGCATCGCAGCCAGCGTAACAACCCGGTACGTCGCGCCGGTATCCAGATACGCGACGCCCAGCGCCTTGGCCAGTTCCCTGGCGGCAGTGCTCTTTCCTGAACCGGCGGGCCCGTCTATGGTGATTATCATACCGGGTTTTATACAGCATTTTCGACCGATAGTGTAGCGCCGGTGCCGTTTCCGGCGTGATTGAGGAAGAAGTGAGTAGGCTGACACACAGTGCGAAAATGCGGATGGTTTTTATTCCAATGCCTTCAATGCGGCGGCGACAGCCTTATTGTCCGAATCTCGCTTGGCAAGGCCGGAATAGAATTCCCTGAGCCGATCCTTCATCCCCGCGGCGATCATCCCGCCCATCCCTTCCAGGTTGTTCAGGTCCAGATTCGCCCGCTGTTTCCACAGACGCATGGAGTCGTCCTTTGCTCCCGTTTGGGCGGCGATAACGGCGATGCGACTGAACCAGTACGGAACCTCTCCCGAAGTCAGTTGCTTGTGTGCTTCTGACAAGAAAACCTTCTCCGCCGATTTCCAGTCGTTCAGGTCAAGATAGATTTCAAACAGATTGAATGCCACGCTGCGACGTGCGTTGTCGGCTTTGGGCCAACGTCTAAGAGCGTCTTTGACGATCGGTAGCGCCCGTGCAGGTTGACCATGCCGCGACAGCATCCATCCGATAACTTTCCGGCGGGTCGGGTCCGTGTCGGGCCCCGCCAAACTGATAACCTTTGCCCAAAACGCTTTCGTTTGTCCAGTCGCATGTGATTTGTCCAGCAAGGCCCGAAGCACACATTCTGCCGTGTAGTCGTATCTTTTTCGTTCCGTGAGAAATTGCCACAACAACAGATCGTCGAAAGAAAATGTAACTTCCTTTTCCCGATCGAGTTCCAGCAGCCTGTGGATTAGGTATTCTGATGAGTCGTGGCTCGGCCCGATGCGCTTGATTTCTTCGCGCAGGAGTCCGGCCGCTTCATTGATCCGCCCCTTCTTGTTCCGCAGGTAATAGAAATACCCCCTGACAGCATCAGACCGGGAGCCGTCCGGACCCGGCGGCAGTGCCATCGCCGTCTTAAATGCCTCCTCGGCCTTCTCGAATTCCTTTCGGCCGATGTAGTATTGCGCCCGCCCCAGCCAGTATTGAACCGAGTCTTTCTTTTCTATCTCTTTCTTGATAATGCGTTTTTCGATTACCCTCTGGCCGCTTTGGGTCTGGACCTGCCCGGCGAACCGGAGCATCTCTATATGATTGAGTGTACCCTCCGGGCCAAGGAGTTCCTCGACGAGTTTCTGTGCCCGCTCGATCTGCCCGGCCTCCTTGCAACTGTACGCCAGTTCGGCCTTGGTCCAGCGGCGAATCAGTTTTTCTGGTTCGTGGATTACCGCGCTGCATCGCTCTCGCACGGCCTTCATGTCGTAGTCCGTGATAGGTCTGGAGAGTGAATGATCGAACAGTTTAATCGCCTCGGCGTGGTGGCTCTTGTTCGCTAGCGTCCTGCCGAGGTCGTAAGCGTCCATAGCGTACTTCGGCCTAGCCACGTCGCCCAGCCAGGCAATCTTCGGGCGCTTATCGTGGGGCAGGGTGTCGATGGCCCCCAGATATTTCCTGACGAACTGGAAGTCTGTCGGATTCTCGTGGATTTCCTTCCGCAGTTTTTCGATTAGCGGGACAATCTTGCCCTCTGCGAAGAGGACCCAGTAGTAATCCCCGTGCCATGTAGGCCAGTCGGCCTCATACCGCGCCTTAAGCCACACCTGCAGTTCGGCCTTGTCGCCGGTCTGCCACCAGTGGCTTCGATAGTTCTGAAAATCGCCTGGGCGAAAGGCCGGATGTGCATCCAGCAGAATCCGAATTGAGTCCCAGAGTTTATTCGTAATCAATACATGAGCGATATTCTCGTGAACAGGTCTCGTCAGACTCAATCGGCAAAGCCTGCGCATTACGTCCGACACCCGCTCCGTTCGACCAGACCGGATAAATACATGCAATGCCGTGAAAAGCGTTCGTCGATCCGCTTTCTCCAATTGCGTCGCCAGTTGGTTGGACCATTCGATAACGTCGCGCTTATGCAGTTCCTTGATGACTTCGCCGCTTGCCTGTTCCCAATCGGCCTCCGCATCGAGGGATTTACCCGCCTGTTCTGCAACAGCGTGAGGTGCGGCAAGAAACAACACGATTACGGCGGCAACTTTCGTTTTGCTCATAAGAAATTCCTTTCCAAGGCATTTTCAACGGCACATTGTTTTAGACGCAGCGCGAGAGGAAAAGTTCCCATTATTATATGATAGGGCAAAAAACACGACAGGCAGAGAGATTACGCTCCCTGCCTGTCGTATGAGAATCAGGGTGGGACCTCGCTTAATTACAACTTCATGCCCTGAGGCGGGAAGTTTGAGCGGTAAAACTGCTTGCCGAAGCGTTCGGCGTCGTCTTTGAGGACTAACCACCCGCTGCCGCGCCATGGCTTGCCGGCGATGAGCCAGTCAAGGATTTGACGCTGGAACTCCGTGTCCCGAGGGTAATTTTCCAAGTCGCCGTCGCTGCGATAGAAGATGAAGAAGTGTCCTTCGTCGCGGGGGCTGGGCATCGGATACAGGTATCCTTCGCGCAGAAATTCGACAAGGTTCGAGTCCGCCTCTAGAATGTCCTCCAACTGGTTTCCGAAAATCCACGAGTAGCAATCGATCCCAACCACCGGCCTGTCCGGGAAGAATTCGCCGAAAAACTCGAAGGCCTGGCGCATGGACTCGATACATTGTTTCAGCGGCATCGGGCCTCCGACAGGAATGTGCATACTGAGCATGAAAGTCCCCTCGCCGACCTTGTGCTCCCACTCGGACAGGTCCAGCGTAACTTTCTGCTTTAGTGTCATTCCTTTCGGCGAGACGACATAACCGGTGGCTGTGTCGGCTTTTGCGTCCACGACGTGCGTGGTCGTCCAGGTTTCCGTGTCCTCTTCGCCGCTGAAAACAATGTAGCCTTCGTCGGTCATCTTCATTCCGTCCTCAGCCAGGGCGAGAACCTCGTTCGTTTGGCGATTACGGTAGATTTCGACCTGGCCGGGGAACTCGTGGATGTAATACTGCAACCGCCCGATACGGTAGAGCCAGCCGAAAGCGTGATTCTTGTACCAGGCGAGCTCGGCCCGCACTATTCCAAGCCGCCCTTCGTTGGCCTTGCGATAGCGCCAGTTGGAGACGCGAATATCCGAAATAGTATCGCGGGTGATTTTCTCATCCACGCCTAATTCGGCGTGGACGGCGCGGACGATGGGAACCGACGCCATTCCGACCAGCAGGTAAAAGATGCCTTTTAACTCCCTGCCCAGCGATTTTTCCAGCGCCGGCCAGTAGTTGAACTTCCCGTACCCGTACTCGGGGTGAAGGTATTCGAGCCGGTAACAATGCCAGATAAGATGAAGGAGGTTCCGGTCTTCTGCGATGCGGCCGGCCGCTTCCAGTATCTGTGGGGCCATGTGTTCAGCCAAGAGGCCCCATTTCATGTTTTCCCTGATTTGTTCCGGCCTGAGAAAATCCGGCAGGTCTTTTGGAAAACACGCTTCCGATTCGTCCCAATGTGGACTGATAAGTTCCAGACAATCTTCCTCTCCCAATGCCTTCAATACGTCTTCAAGTTTCATAACGCGATTCCCTTTTTGCTCTATAACAATCTTGGTTGCTTTTGCTCGTCTTTGAGCCTCTTTTTTGCGACTTTACAATATTCCGGTGAAATATCAATACCGATATAGCGCCTTTTGAGTTTATAAGCCACCAGAGCAGTAGTTCCGACGCCGTTAAATGGGTCCAAAACAACGTCATCCTGATAACTGAACAGTTTCAGCAGCCTGGCTACAAGTTCTTCCGGGAACATGGCGGGGTGGTCATACTTTTTCATGTTCCGTTCCGGCGCGATGTCCCACTTGGCATAGACCCACTTTTTGAATTCATCGCCCGTTATGTCGATCTTCTCTGCCGAACCTTTCTTGCGATGCGATTCCTTGCAGAATACCTCCACAAACTCCCATGTATATTTAAAATAGGGCATACTTGGACTTTTCCAGCTGCCCCATGCGGTATATTTGCAATTATAGTTGTGTGATGTGTCCGAACTCTATGTTGAAGCAGGAGA
>CAYUYD010000124.1:5786-7877 GCA_964449105.1 uncultured Planctomycetaceae bacterium
GTCCCAAAGAATCTCTGCCTTCCAAAGCATTCCCAGTTCCATCAGTTGCTTCGATATTATGTGATGCGTCGGCATATAGTCGGAAAACAACGGCTGGACATTGACGCAAAATCTACCTCCGGGTTTGAGGACGCGGTAACATTCCTTCCATATCCTGTTGAGATTGTCGAAATAGTCCTGCCAATAAACGGCGTCTTTATTAGCATCGGCTGAATAATCCAGTCCGAAGTTATAAGGCGGAGAAGTAACGATAATATCAACGCAGTTATCGGGGAATTCCCGCAGCGTTTCTTCACCGTTTCCACAGAGGATTTTATCCAGTTTGCCCGCAAGTACGTTTTCGTCAACGGCGGTTGCCGTCGCTTTCAAATGCTTCGTTCCCTTTCGGGTTCTCTCCTTTTCTGAACGGTTGAGAACCTTCCTCTCCCGATTCAGGAGTTTGGCGTCGGGGTACTCTTTTGTCGGGCTGGACTGCGGCAACGGGTTTCACCTTTTCATCCGTTTTCTTTCCATGCTACTGGCTACGGGCTACCGACTACTGTTTTTCGTCTGTCTCAGCCAGTTTCTGATACATCTGCCATCGACGGTTGACGTCCTGCTGGGCCAGTTCCATGAGGCGGGCTGCCTCGTCCGGCTTGCTCTTGGTGAGCATGGTGTAGCGGTTTTCGTTATAGGCGTAGTCTTTCAGCGCCATCGTCGGGGCCTTGCTGTCGAGTTGCAGCGGGTTTTTGCCCTGCTCGGTCAGCCGCGGGTCGTAGCGATACAGCAGCCAGGCGCCCGACGCGACTGCGCCCTTCTGCTGGTCGAAGGCCGTCCGCATGTTGATGCCGTGGGCGATGCAGTGGCTGTAGGCGATGATGAGGCTTGGCCCGTCGTAACTCTCTGCCTCAACGAATGCCTTTACGCACTGGTTGTCGTTCGCGCCCATTGCGACCTGGGCGACATAAATGTTCCCGTAGGTTATAGCCAGCAGGCCGAGGTCTTTTTTGGGTGTGGGTTTCCCGCTTGCGGCGAACTGGGCGACCGCCGCTCGCGGCGTGGCCTTGGAACACTGACCGCCGGTGTTGGAATAGACCTGCGTATCGAGAACCAGGACGTTTATGTTCCGCCCTACGGCAAGGACGTGGTCAAGCCCGCCGTATCCGATGTCATACGCCCATCCGTCGCCGCCCACCGCCCAGACGCTCCTGCGAATCATTGCCTCGGCGATGCTCGCCAGTTGCACTGCCTGGGACGTCTTGATGCCGACGAGTTTCTCACGCAATGCTTCGACCCGCTCACGCTGCTCGGCGATACCGGCCTCGTCGGACTGCTCGGCGTTGAGCAGCCCGTCGGCAAGGTCTTTGCCTATCTTATCGGCGAGGGCTGTAACCAGTTCGCGGGCGAATTCGTTCTGCTTGTCCAGCGTCAGGCGGAATCCGAAACTGAACTCGGCTGTGTCTTCGAACAGGCTGTTGTTCCACGCCGGCCCGCGTCCTTCGGCATCGACGCAATAGGGCGTGGTAGGCAGGTTTCCGCCGTAGATGCTGGAGCATCCGGTGGCGTTTCCTATGATCGCCCGGTCGCCGAACAGTTGTGTCAGCAGTTTGACGTAGGGCGTCTCGCCGCATCCGGCGCATGCGCCGGAGTACTCAAACAGCGGGCGGCACAACTGGCTGCCCTTGACGGTATTGATTCGCAGTTTCCCTCGGTCGAAATCGGGGATTGACAGGAAGAATTCGTAATTTTCGCGTTCGCTTTCCCGCAGCGGCGGCTGGAATGACAGGTTAATCGCCTTCTTTTCCGGGTCGGTCTTGTTCCTGCCCGGGCAGACGTGGACGCAGGCGCCGCATCCGGTGCAGTCTTCCGGTGCGACCTGGACGGTCCACTTCATACCGGCGAATTCCTTGCCCTTGGCGTCGATGCTCTTGAAGGTTGGTGGCACAGACTTTCCAGTCTGTGCCTCTTGCCCTTGCACAGCCTGAAAGGCTGTGCCACCTTTCAGCAGGGCGGGGTCATAGACCTTCGTCCTGATTGCGGCGTGCGGGCAGGCGATACGTGAATTCCTTGCTGGATAGGCCATAGCGCCCGCCGACGACCTTGATGTCCCTG
>CAYUYD010000125.1:0-7854 GCA_964449105.1 uncultured Planctomycetaceae bacterium
ATCTGCCGAACCTGGCGATTGCGCCCTTCGGATATTCGCAATTCCAGCAGGCTTTCCTTTGCCCCGCGGCGGACTATCTTCACCGACATTCGTGCCACAGTCAAGCGAGGTCGAGGTTGCATAACCTCGGCTCGCTTGGCCGTGCCGGAGGTCTCCAATCGCAACATATTGCGATCGGGGCCTCTGCCCGACGGACCCGCGAATATCCCACGACGGAGCGATGCAATGTCCTCGCCGGTTATCCTGCCGGCGACGTGAGCAACGTAAGTTTTCATTACGCCGTAGCGCGGATGCGTCAGGCGGTTGGTCAGTTCCCCGTCGTTAGTCAGGATTATCAGCCCGGTGCTGTCGGCGTCGAGCCGACCGACGCAATAGAGCCGTTGGCCTGTCCAATCGACCAGATCGATCGCGCGCGGGCGGTTTTGACCGGTCTCATCGCGCTGTGTGCAGATTACCCCGCGAGGCTTGTTCAGAAGGATATAAACCTTTCGCTCGGGGCGACCGGTAACGGTCTGGCCGTTAACGCTTATTTCATCAGTCGGGGCGACGAGACAAGGCAGACTGGAGACAATCTTGTCGTTGACGGTAATTCTACCGTCAAGGACCATCTGCTCGACAGCCCGACGGGAAGCCACACCCGCTTCGGCCAAAACCTTTTGGATACGAATCTTTTCCATCTTCTTCCTATGCCCTATGCCCTACGCCCTTCGGAATCCTTACTTCCAACAGCGTTATCTGTTCCTCGACTGTCAATAATGAAGATTCTTTTATACCAGCAGACAGCAGCACGGTATCGCCCGCTGAGATAGTAACCGGTTCTTTGACGTTCTCACAGGTAATTCGGCCTTCGCCGGACAAGACCATCCATGCTTTGCATTCGCCCTCGGCAGGATGCTTTTTTCCAACCGGCATGACCAATCGGCGGACGGCGAACCAGGGCGTACTTACCAGTGTGTCGCCGCCGGCGCGGGGCGGTTTATCGGGGCCAGGTTCAAAATGGATGCACTTCAGCGCCTCTTCGACGTGGACCTCGCGTCCTCTGCCCCAGTCGCTGATGCGATAGGTCGTGTAGGAAGGCGTCTGAATCTCGGCCACTACCACGCCGGGACCGAGTGCGTGAACGGTCCCTGCCGGAAGGTAGTGAAAATCGCCCGCCTGAACGTCGAACCGCACGAGCAGGTCGCCAAAGGCGTTTTTTTTGCCCTCGGTCTCGGCGGCGACCGCCCGGCGGAAATCCGTTTCAGTTACTCCCGCCCTGACACCTTTAAGAATGTACCCATCCCGGCTTTCGAGGATGTACCAGCACTCGGTCTTGAACTTCGCCGGCGGACCTAAAGCCGCAGCGGTCTGTTCGTCCGGGTGAACCTGGAGGCTGAGGATGTCGTTGGCGTCCAGGTATTTCAGCAGCAAGGGAAACCGCCCGTCCTCCGTCGCAATATCGGTGCCGATGATTTCGCCGGCCTTATCCGCCAGCAGCGAGTTAAGCGTCTTTCCGGCGTCAGGCCCGTTGCTTACGACGGACTGACCTTCGGGCAGGTCGGCCAGTTCCCAACTCTCGCCTATTTTCTCCCCGGCAGGTAAGTCTCGCCCGAACAAACGTTCCAGCGCCCGACCGCCCCAAATCTTCTCCTTATAGACCGGTTCGAATTTGTATGGATATACGCTCACGTCGCTCCTTACGACATTACAAAACAGAATAATCCACAAATTACACGAATTACACAAATTGCTTAAAAAAACTAATCCGTGTAATCTGTGTAATCAGTGGACTTTTTACAAGGAATCATAAAATGAACGACCAGGCAAAACCTGTTATCAGTTTCGACGACTTCAGCAAACTCGATCTTCGCATCGCAAAGATAACAGCCGTCAGCGACCATCCCAACGCCGAAAAACTGCTCATCATCGACATAGACCTCGGAACCGAGCAGCGGAAGATTATCGCCGGGCTGAAACCTTACTGCCAGCCGGAATCGCTGGTGGGAAAGAATATCGTCGTAGTGGCCAACCTCCAGCCGAGGAAGATGCGAGGCCTGGAATCCAACGCAATGCTCCTGGCTGCGTCTTACACGGACGGCGATGAACGCAGGGTCGTCGTGATTACGCCGGATGACCAAATCCCGCCGGGCGCGGAAGTTTCATAGGCATCGGCCTAAATGTGGCCGGGCGTGAGCGCGGCTGCCCTTCGATAGCGCTCGTCAGGGCGGAGCCTGCCGTAGCCCGGAAGGAACACCACCCCCATCTTTCGCAAACACAAAACGGTTTGCGTGTCCCTATTCCCCTATTTCCCGGCCACGCCTACTTGGTTTCCGAAGGCTGTGTTGTTGGTTCTGTTTTCGCTGGCTGTGTTGCCACGCCAGAAGTAGAAGCACCTTCGACAGTTTTGCGATTCTTCCTGGCCTTATGCGAGTAGACCCCCAGGTCTTTGCCCTTGGTCGTGAACTCGTGAATCATAACAGCACCGTTTTCAGCCTTTACCAACCGTAACTCAGTGTTGTCCTCTTTCCTCACGCTAAAGGGGCGTTGATTGTGAAGCCAAAGCCCCCGTTCGCCAGGACAGAACTTGCACCATTCGTAAAATCGCAACTCCATGTGTTCCGTGTAGGAGTTGGGAAACTTCTTGAATCGCTCCTCGATTTCAGTTTTTGTCAAAGGTCTCTTTGCAACAAACATGTGAACCCAGCCGCCAGAGTCCATAATAACCTGCGGCTTGTAGTTCGGGTCCATTTGCCCCAAAGACCCTCGCTCGGTTACCTTCTTGCCGTCCTTCTCAAAAACTCGGTCCCAGTAGCCTATGTTGAACTTGGGCGTAGCGTAAATGACAAGCGAAAGAATCTCTTCCCTCGGCGGTTCCTTAACCGACCTGCAGGTTACCTTGATATCTTCGCGAAACAGCTCTTTGCCGGCGACAATTTCAAACTCTTTCCACTCGCTGTAAATCTTCTCTTGCTTCGATTCGCCGACCGTCGCATAAAACCTGATGCGGTACTTGCCGGCCCTGTCAAAATTGTAATAAAGTGTCAGATCAGGCTTCTGGCTGGCCTTGCCGCCTGGAGGGATATGGACAAACTTCCCCCCTCTATAAACCGAGTCAAAGTGAAATCCTGTATCCTTCAAGGTGTTGCCTGACTCATCCTGAATGGTCAGATGTGTTCTCGCTGACATTTCCTCAAAAGCTACAGCAATATGTTCTTTCCCGGAATTCTCGGCGAGCATTTCGATCTCGATATCCTCGCCGAGTAACGGGGATTTATTTGCCAACACGAGATCAACGGAAACGTCGGACTTAGGCGTTTTCCCCGGACCGCCCCAGACATAAGCGACAAAGAAAAAACAAACACTTATAGCTGTCAGGAATTTCTGCATTTGCGATGACCGTTTCATATAAAATACTCCTTTCATGGCCATTGTATTAATAATGACCTTTCACATCCATTCTGTCCTTAATGGAGGTAGTCCACGTGTAATTGAACTGGAGTGAAATGATTCCTGGACCACCATATCCGTGCATTATGTAGTCGTCGATAAATGCCAGTACTGTAACAGTATTCGTTTTTATGTCCTGATTCAGGGTAGGCACAATGTTACATGGGTGTCTGTTGGGTTTATTTGGCGGGTTGCACAGATTGGCCACGTATACGCCCTGGCCGTCATTGTCGGCATTAATGCTATTTACTATCTCCTGCATCGTGTCATTGGCGGCCTGTCGCCAGTCCAGGCTGAAACCATTCTGGCCTTGGGGCGGCTGGCCCAGCGAACATTCAACGCGGGCATTTTTGCCATATCCATATAGAATACTGCCAGGGGCAGTTAGGGTGGCTGTCTGAGCAGTGCTCGTGTAACGGATTGTAAAGGCATTTTCTATTCCGTCAGACTCCGTAGGCTCCAAGCATTTGACGCAATGTCCCAGTTCATGGGCAGCT
This sequence comes from uncultured Planctomycetaceae bacterium, assembly GCA_964449105.1. Classification (GTDB taxonomy): domain Bacteria; phylum Planctomycetota; class Phycisphaerae; order SM23-33; family SM23-33; genus JAUWNJ01. The sequence goes on from CAYUYD010000125.1 coordinate 3,924, forward strand.
ATTGCTCCTGCATATTTTTCAAAAGACATCCCCGCGACGCCTGCGAGATTTTTAACAACCTCTCGGATATTTGATATACAAACGATACCGCCCTTCCACAAAAGCGAAGAAGCGCCTAAACTGCCGTGATTGACAATCGCTAAATCTACAAGTGCAAGGTGTACAAACTTTGAATAATTCTGCTCGTTTGCTCCACCCACATCTCTGCTGTCGTCCATCCATCCTTGTATAGCGGTAGCGTTAGCGAAGTAGTTCCACGGAACGCGGTTGTTCGGGTCATTGTCGGGAGTATCGTCTATTACATAGTACAGTTTTACGCCAGCCGTATTGAAGGCTGTTTGGGTATAGCCCATGATTGTCTTGACCTGAGCATCCGTGGGCGGTACGTGTTTCGAGAAGCTGTAATTCGGCATGCCGGAAACTGCCGTGGCCTCGCTCAGTCTTCCAGGTACAGCTACTATAGTAGCCCCGTTTGTTGTAATCGTATAAAGACGCGTTTGATTTGTGTCCGGATTGAGTTTAAAACCCACGAGTTCGCTAATTTGCCAGTTCTTGTTGGCATCCGTAAGGGCGCTGGCTGTTCCATTTTCAAATTCCTGCAACCCTGTTGCTTGGCCACCGCTTGGGACATCCCCGCCAATCTGTTTCATAACATCGACTTCAACGAGAAGTTCCTTACGAACCGGACTCAGCCGCACAACCGCATTTGCGTTGTCTGGATCGATTCCTTTGAACCCCCTGTACTCCTCCAACGCCAAGAGCCCATCGCCTTCAGTTGCATGGGCGGGAATGTCGCCGTTACCGTCAGGGTCCGTGTTCTCTTTGTCGCTGGCGCCGTCGAAGAACGTCAGATTGTTCGGATCGGGGGCCTGCCCGTACTGGGTTTGCCAGGCGGCGCGCATATCGTTTTCCCACTTGTCGGCCAAGCCGTCTCCGTCTGTGTCTTTGGGAACAGTGGCCTTTGTGGTAGTGGTTCCCACCACGTTAGCCGCAAACCACGTTCCGCCTATCTCGGCCTCGGCCATAATGGCGCCCGACGCACCATAATCGAAGGATTTCACTGTGACCGTTGCGCTGTTGGCCGAAGCGCCCTTGGTTGCAACACTATTGTAGTCACCACTGATAGGATAGCCGGTCTGGGCTGGAAATTGCAGGTCCTTTTCATCATCTCCCTCATCGCCAGCATTGCTGCAATATCCCGGATAGTCTGAAACGTCTGCCGCTGGTAGAGTGAACCTAATAATACCCCCCGCGTTACTTGGATAGATTGTAGCCGTAAAAGTCGTTGTGTTGTCTTCATCGCCACCTTTAGGAAGCCATTCCGAGTTACACTCGGTAAGCTGCACATCGACGACGGTAGCCTTGACCGTGGCGGGGTCGGGCGTTCCGCCGGAACCGGTCCACGTCAGTTCCAGTTCAACATCTTGCACCGATGTGCTGACGGCTATGCCTTCGACGTACAGGGGATCTGTTGGAAGATTCACCTGGGTCAGGTCCCAACTGTTGGGAGACACCGTCGTTTTAGTGGGGTCCAGCCACACTTTGACCTTACTCGCGTCGAAGCTCAGAGTAATCGTACCCTGATTGGGGCCTGTCTTGGAGAGGGAAATAGACACGAGATCGTTCTCACCCGCAACCGGATTCTCGCTCGTGGCGTTGTCGGCTATGCCGTTATTATTATCGTCATCGGCGTTAAGGGCCACGTACCCGCTGGCTATGCTCAAGGTCACGCTGCACGCATCCAGGCGTCCATTGAACCCGGCAACCACCAGCGCCATTATGCCGGCCAGAAGCATCCTGTGACTTATACCCATCTTGTCTCTCCCTTACTTTTGGACAGTTCTTCTCTGATCCGCTTGCAGACAATCTCGCTCATAGGCCGTCACGCTCGAGCAACTCTTTTTCCTTTTGGCGCCACAGTCCAGCCTGATCAAGAAAGTATTTCTTACGGTTCTCATCTCCTTTTTCGGCGGCCTTTTGGGCCTCCGCCTCAAAGTACTCGACCAATTTTCTCATCCTGGCCCAGTCGGCTTCCACTGTGGCCTTCGTCTGGCGAACCTCCTGACGCAGCGCCTCGAGGTCGGCGGCGGCTTTTGCTCCTGCAAACCGGCCGGCAGCGCTATCAATAACCGCCAATGCCTTGTCGCTTCTGCCCACGTCGGCGTAGGCCAGGGCGAGTTCTTGCAGGGCGGCAAATCGACAGGAAGAAGAACCGGCTGTCTTTATGGCCTCCTCCAGCCACTTCCGACCGCGCAGAGGCGACGGCTCGGAAGGAATGATCGATTCGGCGAATGCCCTGGCGATCAGCCAGCGGGCCTTTGCGTCGCCGTTTGTCGCGGCTATCTTTTCGTCAAGCGAGGTCTGCCAGGCTTTTAGTTCGCCGGCATTGCGATAGGCTATTGCCAAAATCTTGGCCACGATAGGCCGAGGATTGCCCTCGGCGTCGGTTAATTCAGCCCGGACAGTCAGGCGGGTCTGCGACGTGCCGAGCGGGGCGGCATAGTACTGATAACGCTGCCGCTCATCGACGGGAATTTTGCCCTGCCCCGCCAACCTGGCAAGAACAGCGGCAAATTCCGGATAACCCTTGCCCTCGCCGGTCAAATCAATGCCCCGCAAACGCAAATAGTACCCTAAACTTATGAGCGTCGTAGCGTCAGCCGCCGCCCTGGCCTGCTCGGTACCCACTGCAGATTCATACCCCCTCATCATCCACTGACGGGCCTTCGATACATCCGGCACGGAAAGCCACGCCCCACCGGCGAAAAAGCACTGCCAGCACGACAACTCGCCGCTCCTGGCCAACCAGACTTCTGCCAGCCTGGTTACAATCTGCTTCCTGTCGGCCTGGTCGTTACTGGCCGTCAATGTCCCCGTCAATATCAAGTCTCCGATAGGCGACTTGGCCCAATCCTTGTAATTCTTAAACCACTCCGATACCAGCCTGGCGGCCTGCCCGCGGTCCAGACAGGAGAGCGCGCGGGTCAATTCGTTCATGTCCCGGGCCTTCAGTTCGCCTAATACTTGGGGATCGATAAAGGCCGAGCAAAGTTTGCCGGCCCAGGCGAGACGCTCTTCGGCAGACAGAGCCGAGCATAAGGATTGCGATAAGGCCTTCCAGTCACTGTATCCGATGGAACGAATCCTGGTATTGTCGGCCAAATAATCAGCCACAACGTGATCGGCCAAACGTTTCCGGGCAGCTTTTACCGCTTCGTCGTCGCCGTAAAGCCTCTGCGCCACTGATACCAGTTCGCCGGGCTTGCAGGACTTCCAGGCTACGCTTCGGGCCACCCAGGACGCGAGAAAACCCGAAGCCTTCTCGTCGCTAAGCCCCTGCATTCTATCGCCAAGCCATCGCATTCCATCGACAAGATTAATTACCTCATGCAGATTCAGATTGCTTTCAGCAAAGGCCCCGCGAAGCTTGCCCGACCACAACTGCCGGTCCTCCGCAGAAAGATCACCGGCGAGACACTGAGCAAGGCTATACCACTGATGCGCACTTACCGACCGGGTCGCTTCGGCATTGGCCAGATACGTATTCGCCACATGAGCGGCAAGACGCTGCCGGGCAGCCTTGCCTGCATCGCCCTTGGTACGTAACTGCTGCGCCAGTTTGGTCAGCCCAGCGACGTCGAGCGACTTCCATTCCTCAGGAACATCGCCCTTGGCCACACCAACCACTGTCCCGACGAGAATCGTCGATACCAACACTCTTGCGATCAGTCTGTTCATGGCATCCATCCTTCCATTATTCACCGATAGCAGCCGCCTGAAGCAGCGGCGAGATATGATTCATGAACCATTGATATTCCATGCACCATCATCCTACTCTCCCATGATGCCGCCGGAATGCCGGAAAGTGCAGACTTCACATGCAGCCTTTATATTAAGACTCCAGCCACTTGCTTGTCAAGCAGAAATCCTA
>CAYUYD010000126.1:0-7176 GCA_964449105.1 uncultured Planctomycetaceae bacterium
ACCTATGGGAACATTCACCATGACTTTTTTCAACATACAAGGGGATGCAGGGGATGTAATTTTTTAATGATAAATGTTAAATGAAAAATGCTAAAATAACGGCGTTTACCCCTGGGTGAAACAATTTAGCATTTTTCATTTAACATTTTACATTTTAGAACATCCCTTGCATCCCCTGTATCCCTGCTATTCTTTTGGCGTAACCGGCGTGGCGGCAATCTGCCAAAATCGCCGCTTTGCCCCTGTATGAGGTGCATTTTCTGACAGGTACGCAATGGGGGGCGGGCATGCCCGATTTTCCTAAACGACTGTCGTTGAAAGACTTGCTTTCCCCGGCACACGCCTTGCTCACTACTCGGAAGGCCTCGTATGGGCTGGTGCGGATGTTTTGCGCCTTGTGAGCCAACCAGGCCTGGCATTGGAATTGTGCGCTATGTCGCCACAGCGACCAGGCACGTTAAGGAGAAATTCACTATGGTAGTAAAGCAGTTGGACTTCGAGAGCGACGCCAGGACCGCCTTGCTGGCGGGCGTCAACAAGATGACGGATGCAGTCAAGAGCACCCTGGGCCCGCGCGGAAGGACCGCCATCCTCGACAAGGGATGGGGCGCGCCGACCGTCACCAAAGACGGCGTAACGGTCGCCGAGGAAATCGAACTGACCGACAAGGCCGAGAACATGGGCGCAAAACTCCTGAAGGAGGCTGCCAGCAAGACCTCCGACGTCGCCGGCGACGGGACGACCACCGCAACCGTCCTGGCGCAGGCGATCTTCGCAGCGGGTCTGCGAAACGTAACTGCCGGCGCCGACGCGATGGCGCTGACCCGCGGTATCCGTAAGGCCGCCGACAAGGTCGCAGATGCGCTCGGTAAAATGGCCAGGCCCGTCGATATCTCCAACAGGGACGACATCGTTAACGTCGCCGCCATCTCGGCCAACAACGACCGGGTCATCGGAAAGGTCATGGCCGACGCCTTCGAGCGGGTCGGGAAAGACGGCGTCATCACCGTCGAGGAAGGAAAAGGCGTCGATACGACCGTCGATGTCGTCGAGGGAATGCAATTCGACCGAGGCTATCTAAGCCCGCACTTCGTTACCGATCCCGACGCGATGGTGTGCGAGATGGAAAAACCGCTCATACTCATCCACGAGGAAAAAATCTCCAACATCAGGAAACTCATCCCGCTTCTGGAGAAGGTCGCCAAGTCCGCCAGGCCGCTGCTGATTATCGCCGAAGACATCGAAGGCGAGGCGCTGGCGACGCTGGTGGTCAATAAACTCCGCGGCATCGTGCATTGCTGTGCGGTCAAGGCCCCCGGCTACGGCGACCGCCGAAAGGCGATGCTCGCCGACATTGGCGTGCTCACCACTGCGAAGGTCTTCACAAAAGACCTCGGTATCGACCTGGAGAGCGTCTCGCTGACCGACCTGGGAACGGCCAAGAAGATAACCGTCGATAACGACAACACGACCATTATCGAAGGGGCAGGAAAGACCGCCGACCTGAAAGGCAGGATTAACCAGATTCGCGCCGAGATCGAGACCACCACCAGCGACTACGACCGCGAGAAGTTGCAGGAGCGGTTGGCGAAACTTGCCGGCGGGGTCGCGCAGATTAACGTCGGGGCCGCCACCGAGAGCGAAATGAAGGAGAAGAAGGCCCGAATCGAGGACGCCCTCCATGCCACACGGGCTGCCATCGAAGAAGGCATCCTCCCCGGCGGAGGCGTTGCACTTATCCGGGCGAAGAAGGCCCTGGACGGACTGAAACTCACCGGCGATGAGGCCACCGGCGCGACAATCGTCGCCCGCGCTATCGAGGAACCCCTGCGGCAGATTGTCGCAAACGCCGGCATAGAACCGTCGGTTGCGCTCAGGAAGATTCAGGCAGGAAAGGACGACTTCGGTTTCAACGCCGATACGATGAAGTTCGAAAACCTCCTGGCTTCCGGCGTAATCGACCCTGCCAAGGTAACCAAATCCGCCCTGACCAACGCTGTGTCCGTCGCGACGCTGCTGCTGACCTGCGGCTGCGTCATTACCGAAAAACCGTCGGATGAAGGCGGCGGCGCGCCCGGAATGCCCCCCGGAGGCATGGGCGGCATGGGTGGCATGGGCGGAATGGGCGGAATGGGTGGTATGGACGGAATGATGTGATCCATTTTTGATTTTCGATTTTTGATTAAAACAGAAAAAAAGTCGGCACTTGAGCGAAGCGGAAGTGCCGAAACAACAAGAGTCATAATAGGAGCAAAGTCAAATGTCAGTGAAACCGTTGGATGACAGGGTATTGGTAAAGCAGTCCGAGGCGGAGAAAACCACCGCCGGTGGGATCGTCCTTCCGGATACAGCCAAGGAAAAACCTCAGCGCGGAAAGGTCGTCGCCACCGGACCCGGTAAACTGCTGGAAAGCGGAAAACGCGGGGAAATGGGCCTGAAAAAAGGCGACGAAGTCTATTACGCAAAATACGCCGGTACGGAAGTCAAGATCGACGGGACAGAATACGTCATTCTGAAAGAGTCCGACGTCCTGGCCGTTATCGAGAAATAATAGTTGATCGGTTCATCGGTTGATCGGGAAAAACAGCCTCATCCGACCTGATTCACTGATTTACTGATCAACTGATCAACTGATTCACTGATCAACATTAGCGATTAGCGACAAAGGAGCAAAAAATGTCAGCCAAGCAGATGCTTTACGATGCCGACGCACGGGCGGCGATGGTGGAAGGCGCATCGGCCCTTGCCGCAGCGGTAAAGGTAACGCTCGGACCGACCGGGCGAAACGTGCTTTTGCAGAAATCCTTCGGCGGGCCTAAGGTTACGAAAGACGGCGTTACCGTCAGCAAGGAAGTTGAACTTTCCAACCCCTTCGCCAACATGGCCGCCAAAATGGTCAACCAGGTGGCGTCGAAAACCTCCGACGACGCCGGCGACGGGACGACCACCGCGGTCGTGCTCGCCGAAGCGATTATGCGCGAGGGGTTTAAGAACGTCGCAGCCGGCGCAAACCCCCTGGCGGTGAAGCGCGGAATAGACATCGCCGTCGCCGCGGCTGTGAAGAACATCGCTTCCCAGGCAAAACCCGTCAAGGGAAGCGACGACCTGCGAAAGGTCGCCACGGTATCGGCCAACTGGGATGAGCGAGTCGGCGAACTTATCGCCGAGGCCATCGAGAAGGTCGGAAAAGACGGCGTCATCACCGTCGAGGAAGGCAAAAGCACCGAGACGGAACTGGAGTTCGTCGAGGGCATGCAGTTCGACAAGGGCTACATCTCCGCCTACTTCATGACCAATCCGACCACGCTGGAGTGCGTCCTGGAAGACGCGGCCATACTTCTTCACGAGAAGAAGATTTCCGGCATCCGCGAGATGCTTCCGTTGCTGGAGAAGACCGCCAAGGCCGGAAAACCGCTGCTGATTATCGCCGAAGACATCGAGGGCGATGCGCTGGCGGCGCTTGTGATCAACCGTCTCCGAGGCATCCTGAAAGTCTGTGCAGTCAAGGCCCCCGCCTTCGGCGACCGGCGCAAGGCAGTCCTCGGCGACATCGCCGCCCTGACCGGCGGACAGGTCGTCAGCGAAGACCTCGGCATCAAACTGGAAAACGTCGAACCGGCGATGCTCGGTTCGGCAAAGAGGATCGTTATCAACAAGGACAACACCACGATTATCGAAGGTGCGGGCGCCAAGAAGGACATCAACGCCCGAATCGACACGATCCGAAACCAGATGGAAAAGACCACCAGCGATTACGACCGCGAGAAGTTGGCCGAGAGGCTGGCGAAACTGACCGGCGGGGTCGCCATTGTCCGCGCCGGGGCTGCGACCGAGACCGAGATGAAGGAACGCAAGGACCTCATCGACGACGCCATGCACGCCACGCGGGCTGCAAATGAAGAGGGCATTGTTGCCGGCGGCGGCGTGGTGTTCCTCCACGCTATCGACGCTGTCGCCGCCAGCCGCGATAAGGCCGTCGGCGACGAGAAAATCGGCGTGGATATTGTCGTCAAGGCCCTGCGAACGCCGGCAATGCAGATCGCCTCAAACGCCGGGGCGGACGGCGCTGTCGTGGTCGAGGAAATCCTCGAGCGCGGAAATAACATCGGATACAACGCCGCAACGGGCGAGTACGTCGATATGGTCAAATCCGGCATCATAGACCCCGCCAAGGTCGGAAGGACCGCACTTCAGAACGCGGCATCCATGGCCGGTCTTATGCTGACCACGAACGTCATGGTAACTGACTACGACGAAAAGAAGGTCGAAGAAGGCGAAGAGCAGGCCATCGCCGGAGCGGTAACCTGATTGCGGATTTCTGATTGCGGATTGAAAAGAAAAAGACAGGGGCGTTCCGGTTTTCAAGGGGCGCCCCTTTCAATTCCGCAATCTGCGATTTGGAAATCCGCAATCTGAAATCCGTAATGCAAAAGCGCGATTATTACGAGGTGTTGAACGTTCCCCGCACAGCCGGGGCGGCGGATATAAAGCGCGCATACCGCCGAAACGCGCTGAAATGCCATCCCGACAACTACAAGGGCGAAAAAGCGGAAGGCGAGACCAAGTTCAAGGAACTCGCCGAGGCCTACGAAGTCCTCTCCGACCCGCAGAAGCGTCAACTCTACGACCGGTACGGGCATGACGGTTTGCGCGGCGCGGGCGTACACGATTTTTCGGGCATGGGCCTCAGCGACATCTTCAGCATGTTTCAGGACATTTTCGGCCTGGGCTTCGGCGGCGCACACGGCGGACCACGCAGAGGATACGACCTGGAAACCGAGGTGGAACTGACGCTCGAAGAGGTCGCCGGCGGCGCAGACAGGACGCTGGAATTCGAGCGAATGGACTTCTGCGATGCCTGCTCGGGCAGCGGCGCAAAGGCCGGCACAAGTCCGGCGCGATGCAGCACCTGCGGCGGATACGGGCAGGTCGAAACCTCAGGCGGGGGGTTCTTCCGAATGGTCCGCCCCTGCCCGACCTGCCGAGGAACCGGAACGATCATCGCCGACCCCTGCGACGATTGTCAAGGTTCCGGAAGGGTTAAGAAAAAGCGAGTCCTGGCCATCCACGTCCCTCCCGGCGTCAGCGACGGACAGGTCGTCCGTATGCGAGGCGAGGGCGAACCCGGCGAAAATGGAAGCGTCAGGGGCGACTTGAGATGCTACGTTCGCGTAAAACCGCACCCGTTCCTCCTGCGCCGGGAAAACGACCTGCTCTGCCAGGTGCCGATTACCTTCACGCAGGCGGCACTGGGCGCGAACGTAGAAGCGCCGACACTCGCCGGAAGGGAGGAAGTCGCCGTCCCCGCCGGTACGCAGCACGGAGAAGCAATCTCGCTCAAACACCGAGGACTGCCCGACCCGCGCTCCGGAAAAAAAGGAAACCAGATCGTACAGTTCCTCATCGAAGTGCCGAGAAAACTGTCGAAAAAACAGACCGAACTACTGATAGAATTCGCCGAAACCGAGGACATCAACGTCCTGCCGGCGAAAAAGGGATTCTTCGAAAAACTGAAGAAATATTTCGGATGAAAAACAGGCCACAGAGGCACAGAGAACGCAGAGGTGTAAAAAATTAAAAAAAAAAACAAAAATCTTTTTTTAATTCTATTTATTCTCTGTGCCTCTGTGGCGGGAAAACAAAATGATGAAAAAGAAGCACCAACAGGAGCAGGCCGAGGGCGCCGAAGAGGCGGTCCAGACCGACGAGGCTATGGACGTCGCTGCCCAGCGAGACGACCTGCTGGCGAGGCTTCAGCGACTTTCGGCTGACTACCTGAACTACCAGAAGCGCGCCGCCAGGGAAATCGCCGATGCCCGCGAGTTCGCAAACGCCGAACTGGTCAGGGACTTCCTTGCCGTCCTGGACGATATGGAACGCGCCCTGGCCCACGCAGCCGAAGACGACCCGCTTTCCGAAGGAATGCGACTGGTGCACGACAAGGCGATGGAGATTCTCAGCCGCTACGGCCTGAAGCCGACCGCCGCCGAAGGCGAACCGTTCGACCCCCAGCGGCACGAGGCGATGATGACCGAACAGGCCGAGGGATACGAATCGCCCATCGTCCTGCGTGAACTCCAGCGGGGATACGAATTCAAAGGAAGAGTCCTTCGTCCGACGAGGGTGGTGATTTCCGCCCAACCGGCTGAAGATAATTCGGATGAGAACCAATAACCATGCCGACGTATGACTACCATTGCGACGCCTGCGAGGCGGATTTCGAGTTGTTTCAGGCGATTACCGCCAAACCGATAAAGAAGTGTCCCAAGTGCGGCAAGGGCCGCGTCCGCCGACTTATCGGCGCAGGCGCGGGCGTTATTTTCAAGGGCAGCGGGTTCTATCAGACCGACTATCGAAGCGATTCCTACAACAAGGCCGCCGCGAAAGAAAAATCCGACGCCGAACCCAAACCCGCAAAAGATTCCACCAAGCCCAAAGCCGACTCGGCCAAACCTGCCGATAAGAAAAAAACGACGGATTAAACGCCGCCACAGGGAGATAAACGAGCCGCGACCGTGAGGGAGCGGTCGGACCGATGCAACAAAAGATTAGCAGGGATATAGGGGATGCAGGGGATAAAATCTTTTTCTCTTTATTTTTTCTTAAACTTCTATCCCTTGTATCCCCTGCATCCCTGCTAGATTTTTTGGCAGGCAGTCGCGGCTCGTAAGGTGCTTCCCACACCGGGCGCGTTAACTTTGTGCGCCGGGTATAATATCCTGTCGTGAAAGAAACTGCGCAACAAAGATTTGACAGGCTGCTGGAGCAGGTGCTCGCCGAGTTGCCCGAGCATCTGACGAGGCTGCTGGATGAGGTCCCGCTCGTCGTGGACGAGCGGCCTGGGGCCGATGTGTTGCGGCATCTGGGCGTGGCGGATCCACGGTGGCTTTGCGGGCTGTACACCGGCATTCCGCTCACTCGCCGAAGCGTCCTGCATTCAGCCGTCATGCCCGACAAAGTCCAGATATTCCGAGAGGGGATTATTTCCGCAGCCTCTTCTGCCGGCGGGATAGCGACCGACGCCTCGCTGAGGCGACAGATTCGTATTACGGTGCTTCACGAGATGGGGCATCACTTCGGCCTGGATGAGAAAGACCTTCGCAGGTTGGGATACGGTTAGTTCACATTTTTTGAACCACAAAGACCACAAAGTTCACAAAGATTTCAAAAACGACG
>CAYUYD010000126.1:7186-7844 GCA_964449105.1 uncultured Planctomycetaceae bacterium
AACGACGATGTGGACACAGGCTGTCTTTGATTTTAGGATGCTGACAACGATTCACTTGCGGGTGTTCGTTTTGGCGAAAAAGTTACGTTCGGAGAAACGTTTATGAAGACAATGAAATCAGTTGGCATCGTGCTGCTCACAGCCGTTGTTCTTGCCGCCGCCGGAGGCTGCAAGTCGAAAGAGTCTTCGGGACAAGGCCGGGCGACCGCCCAGCAGAATGAGGCAGCCAAGTCTTTGGGGATCCCGAAAGAACTCACCATCGACCTGGGCAACAATGTAACGATGAAGATGGTTCTCATCCCATCCGGCAAGTTCACGATGGGCAGCCCCGACAATGAGAAGGACCGCAAGAAGAACGAAGGCCCACAACGAGAGGTGACGATTACCAAACCGTTCTATATGGGCGTGTATGAGGTAACGCAGGAGCAGTGGTTCGCCGTGATGGGGACTGAGCCTTGGAAGGGTAATCAGTTTGCCGAGAGCGGCCCAAAGAATGCCGCAAGTCACATAAACTGGAACGATGCAACGACTTTTTGCGCAAAACTCTCGCAGATGATAGGCAAAACGGTCGGTTTGCCCACTGAGGCACAGTGGGAGTACGCCTGGTCCAAACCGGTTACATAGTTTACAGATTGAACCGGGCACATGGTTTACATCT
>CAYUYD010000127.1:0-7768 GCA_964449105.1 uncultured Planctomycetaceae bacterium
CCCAATCGGCGAGCCAGGACGCGCCAGGAAGTCTTCGCCGGCGTCGGCGAAGCGATTCAGAGGATAGCGTGATGGGATTGACCCGTCGAATCAAGGCCGTTGTGTTCGATTTCGTTATGCGAGTCGCTCCGAGCCGACCGATTGGTTCAGAAGACCTTAAGCGGGCCGATTACTCCACCAACCCGGGCCACAAAGCCCTGCGCTTCACCGAACACCTCCGCGACTCATTCCGTAAGAGGTGGTTGCGATTGCGAAAATGAGATTTTGCTATCACTGAGGATAATTCCGTGTCCAACGACAAAGACATCATTATTCTACGCGACCTTGCAAAGCAGGTGGCTGAAATCGCCGCCGGGGACATCCAGAACGAGCGCCGCGACCTCTGGAGAAGACACAACAGCCTCCGGCGAACCCGCCCGCTGATATATGTCCGCTGGTTCGCCTGTTGGCACGAGGTCATCCCGGAGGAAAAACTCCAATGCCGCGACCCATTCTTCCGGCAGCACGAGTTATCCCTGCGCGGGAAGATTTACCAGGACCGGCTCGGCGACGATTTCATCATCGAGCCGTGGATTACCGTCCAGGCCGCCTACGCCACGCCCACCGGCCCGCACCGCTGGGGCCCGGAAATCAAGCACCACCTCAGTTCGGAAAAGGGAGGCTCTTTCGGGTTCGACCCGCCGCTGAAGACCGAGGCTGACTTGGACAAACTCGTCATGCCACACCACGAAATTGACGAGCAGGCCACGGCACGGGATTTGGCGAGATTGCAGGACGCCGTCGGCGATATCCTGGAAGTCAACCTTGACCGCGGTCCGTATTATCGCGTGTGGTCGGCAGACATCTCCACGGACCTCGCCCACCTCCGCGGCCTGGAGCAGATGATGTGGGACATGATGGACCGCCCGCAGTGGCTGTACAAGTTGCTCGCGTTTATGCGCGACGGTATCCTCCGTGTGCACGAACAGGCCGAGGCCGCCGGCGATTGGCGACTGTGCAACCACGAAAACCAGGCCATGCCGTATGCAACGGAACTGTCCGACCCAGCCGCCAACAGCCGACCCGTTAAACGCGAACAGTTGTGGGTGTTTCTTGCCTCGCAGGAGACGACCCTCGTCTCACCGGCGATGTTCGACGAGTTTATCCTCCAGTACCAGAAACCGATCATGGAGAAGTTCGGCCTGGTGGCCTACGGCTGCTGCGAGGACCTGACCCGCAAAATAGACCTGCTCCGCAGGATTCCCAAGCTCCGCCGCATCGCGGTTACGCCCTGGGCCGACGTGCGGGCCTGCGCCGAGCAGATTCAGCAGGACTACGTCTTTTCCTGGCGCCCAAGCCCTGCCGAGATGATCTGCACCGGATTCGACCCGGATAAGGTCCGCCGCTTAATCCGAGCCGGCCTGGAGGCGTCCAAGGGCTGCCACGTCGATATCACGCTCAAGGACGTCGAAACCATCGACGGCAAATTCGACAACCTCATCGAGTGGACCAGGATCGTCCGGGAAATAGTGGAGGATTACGAATAGAAACAGTCGATGGGTTTGTAGTACTTCGCTTCGAATCGAGACTGCTGTGTTCAACTTCGTTGCGCGTATTGCTCCAACTCGGATGATTGGTTCCGGCGACCTCAAGCGGGCCGATTACTCCACACGCCCCGGCGGCCAGGCCCTGCGATTCACCGAACGCCTCCGCGACTCATTCCGAAAAACCTGGCTGCGCCTGCGGAGATAAGGTTGAAACTGAGTAGCGATTATCAAAGATGAGATAGTATCAAGAAATCAGGATTCACTTATGGATGCTTTTGAAAACATCGTCGCGATGATTCTTAGTCGAGAAGGATACTGGGTCAGGACGTCGTACAAGGTCAATTTGACCAAGGAAGATAAGAGGAAGATTCGCCGTCCAACAACACCTCGGTGGGAACTTGATGTCATTGCCTATAAGCCAAGATCGAACGAACTTCTTGTTGTCGAATGTAAATCCTTCTTGAACTCGCTTGGTGTCGTGTACAAAGACTTCTCTGGAAAGAGCGAAAGAGGTAAAAAGCGGTATAAGCTTTTTAATGATAGAAGGCTCTGGTCTGTCGTACGGTCTCGCCTTGTTTGTCAACTCAAGGAAGAGGGCGCATGTCTGAATCGCCCGAGGGTTCAGCTTTGCCTTGCGGCTGGCAGAATACCCCCTAAAGATCAAGACGACATGCAGTTGTACTGCAAGAAACACAGATGGCAATTGTTCGACGCGAATTGGTTCAAGAAACAATTCAGAGAACTGGCCGATTCGGGTTATGAAAACGAGGTAGCAATTGTCGCAGCGAAATTGATGGGTAAATAAACAAGTCGCATTTGGAGGGCTGGTTGGCCCACCCTGCCCCCTAATCCCGCCCTATCCCGCCAGTCTGACCTTAAGGTTTTCCAGCCCGACTTCCGGGGCGGCTTTGAGATGAAGCGTTTCCCTGGCGTCGAGTATTTCAATGCCGACAAGTTCTTCGGCTGGGCCTGTGTTCAGGGAGATGGTATCAGACAAACGAACGGTCCTGCACTGAAAATAGCCCTCTAATAGCCGAATGTAAAGGGCATCGACCTGTTCATCGTAACTGATCTTCATGCCGCTGGCCGTTCCCTAAACCCTACGCCCTAAACCCTAATCCCTACTTTTTATAGAAGTCCACCATTTGCTTGCAGGTTACGGGTTTGATTTTTCCGGCGTTTCCTGCCTGGCCGAAGGCGGTCATCCGTTCGACGCAGACCTTTTTCATGGCCTCGCGGGCCGGGCCGAGGTAATGGCGCGGGTCGAACTGCTCCGGGCTTTCGGCAAAGACCTTGCGGATGGCCCCGGTGATGGCCAATCGGCTGTCGGTATCGACGTTGACCTTGCGGACGCCGTGCTTGATGCCGCGCTGGATTTCCTCTATTGGCACGCCGTAGGTCTGCTTTATGTCTCCGCCGTACTTATTGATGATGTCCTGCAATTCCTGCGGTACGCTGGATGAGCCGTGCATCACCAGGTGCGTATTCGGCAGCCGGCGGTGGATTTCCTCGATCAGCGTCATTTTCAGCACTTCGCCGGTCGGTTTCTTCTTGAACTTATACGCCCCGTGGCTGGTTCCGATGGCGACGGCCAAGGCGTCCACGCCGGTATCGGCGACGAATTGCTCGGCCTGGTTAGGGTCGGTCAGGTGTTCCTGGGCTTCTTCTTCGCTCATGCCCGCGCCGTGTCCATCCTCGATGCCGCCCAGCGCGCCGATCTCGCCCTCGACGCTCACGCCAACGGCATGTGCGGCCCGGACGACCTTTTTCGTTACTTCGGCGTTGTATTCATAGGAACTGGGCGTCTTTCCGTCTTCGCTCAGCGAACCGTCCATCATCACGCTGGTGAAACCCTGTTCGATGGCGCTGAAGCAGGTCTCGGCGCTGTTTCCGTGGTCAAGGTGCATGACGATGGGGATTTTCGGGTACAATTCCACAGCCGCCAGCATGAGGTGGCGAAGATAGGCGTCGTTGGTGTACTGACGTGCGCCGCGGGAGGCCTGGATTATTACGGGGCTTTCGGTCTCCTCGGCTGCCATCATAATCGCCTGTATCTGCTCCATGTTGTTGACGTTCAGCGCAGCGACTCCGTAGCCGTTCTCTGCGGCGTGGTCCAGCAGTATTCTCATCGGAACCAGTGGCATTTTAAACCTCTCCTTCCATATCTAAATCTGGGTTTCCAAAGTCTGTTTTTCGGCAAATCGCCGCGGCATTATAGACAGATGCCGAAAGGATATGCAAGGGTACGGCTTTCTCATCGCTCCTGTCGGATGAGTTGGATATCCCTGCCAAGGCGCTCGGCGCGGATTTGTCCCGGAAGATTGGCTGCGGTTACCGCTCCGTTCAGGACCGCCAGAAGGTCGTCGAAGCGTTCCCGCCCCAGCGCCTGCTGAGGTGCGTCCAGCGCAGCCAGGGCGGCCCGCATGGCCATCGCCGCCAACAGCGGAGGGGCCTTCTTCAACGGCGCAGAGCGGAGGATAATCTGCCCGGCGGATTGCTTCCTGCAAGCCCGTTCGAAAAGTCGTTGTGCAAGTTCGGCCAGGACCGATTCGGCCTCACCGGCCGCCGAGGCCAGACGCAGCAGCGCATCATCAGCCCGCGCGTTCAGGCGGTCCCGCAGCAGGGGGAGCAGTTCGTGGCGGATGAAATTTCGCGTAAAGTCCGTCTCGGCGTTGGTGTGGTCCGTCCGCCAGGAAAGCCCTTCGCTCCGGCAGAACCGCTCGATCTGTTCTCGCTCCGCCCAGAGCAGCGGGCGGACGAGGTACAGGCCTTTTTGCAAGGGACGTTTCGGCGTCATACCGGCCAGGCCTCGAAGGTGTGTGCCTCGGACGATGCGATGCAGGACCGTCTCTACCTGGTCGTTGGCGTTATGGGCGACGGCGACCGCGCCGGCTCCGGCGCGGGCCGCTATGGCCGAAAGGGCCTCGTACCGTCCTGTCCTTGCAGCCTCTTCGATGCCTATCCGCTCGGCCCGGGCAAGGGCGGGCGTGTCAATCCGCTCTAGGTGGAACGGTCTTTTCCACCGGTCGGCCAGGTCGGCGACGAAATCCGCATCGGCGTCGGCTTCGGAACGGAGTCCATGATGGATATGCGCGATGTGCAGGTCATATTTCCCAATCAAGCGAATGGCCGCAGCCAGGGCGACGCTGTCTGCCCCGCCGCTGACGCCGACCACCACGACCTGCCCCGGCGTCAGCAGGTCGTTGCGGGCGATAAACGCCTCCATCTCAATTTCCAATTTTCGATTTCCAATTTCCAATTTTTATCTTCCCGACCAGCGACCGCCGATTATACTGTTTTTTACCTTTCATAGAGGAAAGTCTGCTTACATGAGGCCGATTCCTACAAAAAAACATCACTGGGCCGTTCTGGTAATCCTGGCGGTCGTCGCGATTAACACGCTGGTGACGTTCCGCCAGAATCACATCACCGGCAGCCAGGCCAATCTGCTGGCGGAGGTTTTTAAGCGCCAGGAGCCGGCATTGTACGGCAGCGACGACGTATTCGCCGGGAACGGTGTTAATTCAGCCTCTCGGCTGAACTTGCCGGCATGGCAGTCTGTTTTGGCGTCGGCCATCGACATCGGCGGTCCTGATGAGCCGATTAATGCCCTGCGTCTGCTCGGCGCGGGTATGCTGCTGCTGTACCTGTTGAGCATGTATGTCCTGCTGTACCGTCAGACGCACAGCACGTCGGCGGCGACGCTGGTGGCGGTGGCGTCCATGTCGATTTTTTCAATCTCCCGCCCTTACTGGGGTCTTGGACCGATATTTTCCGTTACACCGGCGTCGATGTACCTGACCGTTGTGCCGCTTCTGGTGCTGGGGTTCGTTCGTACGCATAAGAAACCGGCTGTGCTGTTGGTATTCCTTGCTGCCGGTCTTTGCGGAAACATCCATTTTATTTCTGCGGTCAACCTGTCGGTCGTCATGCTCGCAGCGATGCTGGGGCTGGGGCGTCTGAAGCCCGGAGCATGGGTCAGGGCGGCTGGGTCATTTGCGGCGGCGGTGGTGGGGGCGTCGCCGGCGATTTACCATTACTACGTTACCTTCAGTGCCGCCGGTGCGTTCCACCTGCCTGCAATGACCTGGCAGGGGCTGAGGAGTGTGCTCGACAACAACGGGGTGAACGTACTATATCCGGAAGTGCTGATAGAGGCCCTTCGCTGGTTGCCGGTGGCCTGTGCGCTCGTCGGGCCTGTGGTGATAATTCTTTGCCTGACCGGTCGGTATCGGGCGAACAATCTGGGCGAATGGCTGGGGATGCTGATATCGGCGGTGTTCGTATCTTTCGGCCTGCACGGGCTTGTGCAGATAGCAGTTCGGTGGTTCAGTCCCGTTTCCGGCTGGCCTGTGCTGATTGAACTTTTCGAGGCGCTTCGCCTGGCCATGCTGCCTCTTTATGTCCTTCTGGCCCAGGCGACGGTGCATCTGTTGAGGATGACTCACAGGCATCGAGCGTGGGTGCGTGTAACGGCGGGGCTGCTGGCGGCTGTGTACATCGGTTCAAGTTACAACACCCTTCCGATCAGGCACATGGTCGGCGATGCGGTCGCCGGGATCTCGGAACGAGACCTGTTCAGCCGGCGCAGCCTGCGATACGCCAAGGAGGCGGAACTCCGCGAAGTTGCCTCATGGGTGGGCAGGAACACCGCCACCGATGCGCTGTTTATCAGCAGCAGGGCGGAAATACGACTTTACGGGCGGCGGTCGCTTCTGGCGTGCCCGTCCGACCTGCCATACATGCTGCACCTTTGGCCCGGACGCGCCCGCGAATGGAACGAAACAATCAATGCCCAGCGGAGGGTATTGACGCCTTACCAGAGCGCCCGTGCGGACACCGATAAAATTATTGAATTTGTGGATGGATACCGGCAGCGGCGGCGCCTGTCGGATGTGCCGATATATATCCTGTTTCCGGCGAGGTCGGCCCCGACGCCGAATGACAGGGTCCGTCAAATCGACTCACCCAACGATAAATGGGGCAGGCATTGGCAATTGTTCCGTATCCTGCCGTCGGAACCGACAACGACAACGGCGCCGACGACCGCCCCATCTACGACTCCGACCACGAATACGACGACCGCAACGAGTAATGGTTGACTATTTTGTCGGGAGAGGATTAGAATGTCGTCGCCGTGGCGTCGCCGTTCCGGCGACGGCTAAACGGATCAGGTACGAATGAAAGGGTGAATTATGAAACGACGAGCGATTCTGATTATTTCACTGGTTGGATTGACGGCGCTGATTGGCGGCTGCGGAACGGCGATCGGAGAAGGTGCGGCATTGGCCCTCGGCGCAAGTGGTTCACCGACCCCAATTCAGGAGGTCTCGACCGACCTGGGGGCTTACCAGCGATTTGAGTTGGGCGCAATCACCGACGATATGGGCGGGAAGGTTCCTCGTGAACTGTTCACCTTGCTTCCGGGCGCATTCGCAGAAGAACTGGAAGAGGAAAAAATCCCCAATTCCTCCTCCGGTAAAACGCTGCTTATTCAAGGTAAAATCCTTCATTACCAAAGCGCATCATCAACAGCGGTGGCAACGGCCGGGACCGAATTTGTCGTCGCGAGGATTGAACTGGTTGACAAGGATTCAGGGAAGGTTCTGGGCGTAGCCAATTGTGCCGGATGGACCAGCAAACGAGTAACACTCGGCATACCGGAAAAGGCACAGGGCCTGGCAAGGGCCATTGTCAAGTGGATCGACCAACACTATCCGGAAGACCATCGCATCAAGTAGGATTGAAGTAGAACCGCCCGCCGCATCGATTTTCCAGGAATATCCCTGCCGGAAAATAAAATCGCTATTATGGACAGGCAAGTAAAAGTTCTTGATGTTGTGGCGCTGGCGTCCGATTTGCCGCAACACGGGCTGGTGCTCGGACAGGTAGGGACGGTGGTGGAAGAATTGGACAATGGGGTATTCGAGGTCGAATTCTGTGACAACAACGGACGCACTTACGCCACAGCAGCCCTCAACAAAAACCATCTGATTATCCTCCATTACGATCCCGTCGGGGCAATCTGACAGAAGGATTGATGAAGTTAAATCGCCCACCGCGCCGATATAGTTCGCATGTGTCCGTTTCTTGAACAGTCTGATTCGCGGTGTGCAGCGTGTTTGTCGCTCCACCGGCTTGACCACGCGTTAGGGCTTTGCGGCGACCATTACGAAGATTGCTCCGTCTATCGGAAGAAACTTCTCGACAATGCCCGCAACAGCAGCAACCATCCCCATGTC
>CAYUYD010000128.1:0-7725 GCA_964449105.1 uncultured Planctomycetaceae bacterium
GGCATTCATGCCCCATGACAGGCGGAACGTCCATCGGAGAGGGAAGGTAATCGCAAACCGCATCCAGAAGGACGCGAATGCCCATGTGCTTCAGCGCCGAACCGCAAAGAACCGGATGAATCCTGTTGGCTATGAGCGCCCGACGGATTGCCGACTTGATGTCGGAAACGGAAATCGGCTCCTCGTGAACGTATTTTTCCATCAATTCGTCATCGGCTTCGGAGACGGCTTCTATCATGTCGTGGCGGGCCTGTTCGACGGCGTTGGCGTATTCGGCGGGTATCTCGCCGACCTTCAGGTTCGTTGCGATCTCTGCCGGTTCGTAGAAAAACGCCCGCTGTTCGACAAGGTCGATCTGGCCTGCGAATTTGGCGCCGGCGCCCATGGGCAGCTGGAGCACCACCGGCGCTGCGCCCAGGCGGTCGCGGAGTTCGCCGACGACCATCTCGAAGTCGGCGCCGATGCGGTCCATCTTGTTGATGAAGCAGATTCTCGGAACTTTGTACCTTTCTGCCTGGTTCCAGACGGTTTCGCTCTGGGCTTCGACGCCGCCGACGGCGCAGAATACCGCAACGGCCCCGTCCAGGACCCTCAGCGAACGCTCGACCTCGATAGTGAAATCGACGTGCCCGGGCGTGTCTATAAGGTTGAGGGTGTAACCTTTCCATGACAGTGTTGTCGTAGCCGACGTAATGGTGATTCCGCGTTCCTGTTCTTCGACGAGGTAGTCCATCACCGCCGTACCGTCGTGCACCTCGCCCATCTTGTAACTCTTTCCGGCGAAGTACAGAATCCGCTCCGTAACGGTGGTCTTTCCCGCGTCGATGTGTGCGGCGACGCCAATGTTTCGAACTTGTTGCAGTTTTTTTGCCATGTCTGAAAACACAATCGCAGGGCGGAGCCGATGCGAAGATAAACACAGAGGCCGCAGTTTCATCTCTGCGACCTCTGCCGGTCTTATCAAAATTGTTATCGTGCGAAGTGGGCGAAGGCCTTGTTCGCATCGGCCATGCGGTGGACGTTTTCTCGCGTGGCCATAGCCGTTCCTTCTTTCTTATACGCCGCCATCAGTTCCGACGCCAGTCGCTGCGATATCGCCGAACCGCTGCCGGCGCGAATGGACTGGATAAGCCATCGTATCGCCAGCGACAGGCGCCGCTTGGCGTTGACCTGCATGGGAACCTGATAGTTGGCCCCGCCGATGCGTTTGGAGCGGACTTCCAGCATGGGTTTCAGGTTTTCTATGGCCTGCTGAAAAACCTCTATCGGTTCGACGTCTTTGATTTTCTCGCCGACAGTGTCCATAGCGTCGTAGAATATTCGCTGGGCGGTGCTTTTCTTGCCCTCCCACATCATGCAGTTGACGAATTTACTGACGAGTTTGCTGTTGTAGCGCGGGTCAGGCGCCAGTTGCTTAGCCGATGCTGTCCATTTCTTGTATGCCATTTTTATTTGCCCTTCTTGGTGCCGTAGCAACTCCGCCCCTGTCGTCGGCCTTCCACGCCGGCTGAGTCCAGCGCGCCGCGAACAATATGGTACCTCACGCCCGGAAGGTCTCTGACGCGCCCGCCACGCACCAGAACAATGCTGTGCTCCTGGAGGTTGTGATCGACACCCGGAATGTAAACCGTTACCTCCTTGCCGTTGCTCAGGCGGACCCTGGCGACTTTGCGCAGGGCCGAGTTGGGCTTCTTGGGCGTCATCGTCTTGACAAGTGTGCACACGCCCCGCTTTTGCGGGCATCGTTCCAGCGCCACGTTCTTTTTCTTGGCCACTTGGGTGCGTCGCGGCCTGCGAACTAATTGATTGATTGTCGGCATCGTTAATCCTCGTTTAATTGGTTCATCAGTAAATCAGTGAATCAGTTTATCAGTTCTCGCCACTTTTATCCATATATCGACGATAATCCATCACTCTGCCCGATCAACTGGTTCACTATTTCCTAGTCCTGTCCTGTCAGTGCTCGTTGGACTGCCTGTTGAATCTGCGCCTCGGTCAGTTCTCCTCCGGTTTCAGCGGCGAACAGTTCGGGCAGCTCCACAGACCGTTTTATTTTCATATTCATATACGGTTTGAAAGATGTTCCAGCCGGCAGCAGGTGTCCGAGGATGACATTTTCCTTCAAACCGATGAGGTTGTCCACCTTTCCCGCCAGGGACGCCTCGGTAAAGACCTTTGTCGATTCCTGGAAACTGGCGGCCGAGAGGAAACTGTCGGACTGAAGAGAGGCCTTCGTGATGCCAAGCAGGAGCGTTTTTGCCGTTGCGGGCTTGGTGCGGCGCGTTTTGGCGCCTTCGCCACCAGTGGCCTTGGCTTCGGCGTTGGCCTGCTCGACCTTCTGGCGTGAGACGACCTCGCCGGCGGCGAATTCCGTATCACCGGCGGAGACGATCTTCAGCGCTTTTGCCAGTCTCTCGTTCTCGGCTCGGAATTTAAACTTATCGACAACCTCTCCGGGCAGCAGTTTGCTGTCGCCGATGCTCTCGACCACGACCTTTCGCAGCATCTGTGAGGCGATGACTTCCACGTGCTTGTCGTTGATGTTCTGTCCCTGGCTGCGATAGACGTTCTGCACTTCGGTCAGCAGATACTGCTGAAGCGCCTCTTCGCCGCGGATGTCGAGTATGTCGTGGGGAACCAGAGGTCCTTCGGTCAGCGGGGCGCCGGCCTCGACGTAATCGCCGGTGTGCACCAGCAGATGCTGGTCGTGTCCGACGTGATGCTCCCGCTCCATAGCGGATTCGCTCTTGACGATGATGGTCATTTTACCTCGGCGTTTGTCGGTCGATAGTTCGACCCGGCCTGAGATTTCCGCCATTGACGCCGGTTCCTTCGGCTTGCGGGCCTCGAACAATTCGGTAACGCGAGGCAGCCCGCCGGTAATATCCTGCGTACCGGAAATTTCACGAGGTTGATGCGCCAGAAGAGCCCCGGGCTTGACAGCCTGACCTTCAGACACCTCAATTCGCGCCTTGGCGGGAAGGTAATGGAAGTCCAGGATTTTACCGGTTTTATCCTCCACGACGATTCGCGGATGTTTTTCGCCCTTGTGCTCGACAACGACGTACCGCGCGGTTCCCTGGCCTTTTTCAGGCTCCGCCCGAACGGTCTCGCCTTCCTCGATGTCCTGAAAGCGGACGATACCGGCTACCTCGGCAAGGATGGGGACGCGGTGCGGGTCCCACCAGACCAGTCGATGCCCGGTTTTAACCTTGTGTCCTTCGGGAACAATGACATGTGAGCCGTACGGCACCTTATACTTGTCGATTTCGCGCCCTTTATCGTCCACAATGGCAATTTCGCCATTGCGGTTCAGTACAACCCATCCTGCCCGGACCGGTCTGTCTCCAGTTTTGTCTTTGCCCTGTTGTTTGATCGTTCCCTTAACAAATTCTTTTCCACGGCGGTCCGAAAAATCGGGCGGTTCCGGCGCGGCTTTGAGATCGCGATACTTAACTGTGCCGGCGACAGAGGCCAGTATCTGCGATTCTATAACATCCCTTGTGGCGACGCCGCCGGTATGGAACGTCCGCATCGTCAACTGCGTTCCAGGCTCGCCGATAGACTGGGCGGCGATAATCCCCACAGCCATGCCTTCTTCGACCAGTTGCCCGGTCGAAAGGTCAAGCCCGTAGCACTTCGCGCACATACCCATAGAAGTATCGCACGTCAGCGGGCTGCGAACCCGGATCGTCTCTAGGCCCAATTTCTCTATCTGGCTGGCTACGTCTTCGGTGATGATGTCGCTTTCTTTGACGATCACCTCGTCGGTGATGGGATTGACGATGTTCTCCCTGGCGACGCGCCCGATAATCAGTTCGGACAGCGGCACGTTTATCTGCTCGCCCTTATAGATGGTGCTTTTGGTAACGCCTTTGAGCGTACCGCAGTCCAGTTCGGTAATGACCATGTTCTGCGCGACGTCGGCGAGTTTTCGCGTCAGGTATCCCGAATCGGCGGTCTTCAGGGCGGTATCGGCCAGACCCTTCCGTGCGCCGTGGGTCGAGCCGAAATACTCTAGCACCGTCAGTCCTTCGCGGAAATTGGCCTTAATCGGCGCCTCGATAATCTCGCCTGATGGCTTGGACATCAGTCCTCGCATGCCCGCCAACTGGCGAATCTGATCAATGTTTCCGCGAGCGCCCGAATCGGTCATCAGCCAGACGGGGTTGAGGTAGGAGGGGTCATCTTCCCGCCTGTCGTCCCGGAGGGCAATCATCAGCGCCTTGGTAACTTCCTCGCGGGCGTGAATCCACACGTCGATCGTCTGGTTGTACCGCTCGCCCTCGGTAATGGCGTCTTTTTCGTAATCGCGCCGAATCCCGTCCACGTGCTTCTGTGCCTCTTCGAGAATCTGCGTCTTGCTGTCCGGTATCCGCAGGTCGGTAACGCCGAAACTCAGGCCCGCCAGCGTCGCCCAGTGGAAGCCGAGGTTTTTGATGTCGTCCAGCAGGTCAAGCGTGGCAGAGCGTCCCAGCCGGCGGTAGCAGTCGCTGATGACCCTACCGGAACCTCGTCCACCGAGGGGAAGATTGTAAAACGCCATTCCTTTCGGCAGGACGTCGTTGAATATGCATCGCCCGACGGTGGTGATGATCTTGTTTTTCAGAGGTCCCTTATCTGCAATCGTGTATTCCCTGTCGGGCTCGACGACCTCTGTCCCCGTCGGCATCCGCATCAGGACCGGCGCGTGCATGCCTATCAGTCCGAGGTCGCGGGCAGTCATCGCCTCATGCTGATTGGTGAAGACAGGCAGGGACTGCCCGTCGATCTCGATCTTTTGCAGGCGGTCATTCACATGCGTGTTACCCTGGTCGGAGGTGAGGTAATAGATGCCCAAGACCATGTCCTGGCTGGGGGACATTATGGGCAGACCGTTGGCCGGGCTGAAAATATTATTCGTCGCAAGTATCAGCACGTGCGCTTCCACCTGCGCCTCGATTGACAGGGGCAGGTGCACTGCCATCTGGTCGCCGTCGAAGTCGGCATTGAAACCCTTGCAGACCAGCGGATGAATCTTGATGGCGTTGCCCTCGACCAGGACCGGCTCGAAGGCCTGGATGCCCATCCGGTGCAGCGTCGGGGCACGGTTCAGAAGCACGGGATGCTGATGAATAACCTCTTCGAGGATGTCCCAGATTTCCTTGTCCTTGCGTTCAATCATCTTCTTGGCCGATTTGATCGTATCGGTCAGGCCACGCTGACGGAGTGTGCGAATGATAAAAGGCTGGTACAGTTCCAGAGCGATTTTCTTCGGCAGGCCGCACTGGTTCAGTTTCAGTTCCGGTCCGATAACGATCACCGACCGGGCGGAGTAATCCACCCGTTTGCCCAGGAGGTTTTCCCGGAACCTGCCCTGCTTGCCCTTAATCATGTCGGTGAGGCTTTTGAGCGGTCTGGCCGAAGAGCCCAGCACCGCCCGTCGGCATCGACCATTGTCCATCAGGGCATCGACCGACTGCTGAAGCATCCGTTTTTCATTGCGGATGATCACTTCCGGCGCGTTCAGATCGATCAGTTTCTTCAGGCGGTTGTTTCGGTTGATGACTCGCCGATACAGGTCGTTCAGGTCGGAAGTTGCGAAGTTTCCGCTTTCCAGGAGCACCAGAGGCCTGAGGTCCGGTGGAATTACCGGGATGACGTCCATGACCATCCATTCCGGTTTTCCGCCGGAATTACGAATCGCCTCAACCAGCCTCAACCGCTTGGTCAGGTCTTTGGTCTTCTGCCTGGAACCGGTATTCCTCATCGCCTCGCGGATTTCTTCAGCCAGTTTTTCCAGGTCCATCTTCTCCAGCAGAATCCTGATAGCTTCGGCGCCCATCATCGCTTCGAACTCTTTTCCATACTGCTCGCGGGCGACCCGGTATTCCTCTACGGTGAGGACCTGGAAGGGTTTCAGAGGCGTTTCGCCCTCGCGGACGACCACGTACTCCTGGAAGAGGATGATTTTCTCCAGGTCGGAGGTCTTCATGGCCAGCAGCGTCCCGAGTCGGCTCGGCAGGGCCTTGAAGAACCAGATGTGCACTATCGGAGCGGCCAGGTTGATGTGCCCCATCCGCTTGCGCCGGACGCGGGAGTGCGTTACCTTCACCCCGCAGCGGTCGCAGATAATGCCCTTGTGCTTGGTTCCTTTGTACTTTCCGCAGGCACATTCCCAGTCGCGTTCAGGTCCGAAGATGCGCTCGCAGAACAGCCCGTCTCTTTCCGGACGATATGTACGGTAATTAATCGTCTCGGGCTTCTTGACCTCGCCGAACGACCAACTGCGAATGTCGTTGGGCGATGCCAGCGAAACCTTCACTGAACCGTAGTCGTTAATCCTGTCGTACGTGCTGTTGGCCATATCTATTGGTTCCTCAAATGAGGCTCTTCTTTTCCAGTTGTATGTTCAGCCCCAATCCGCGGAGTTCGTTGCAGAGTACGTCGAACGACACCGGCGTACCGGCGTCGAGCGTGTTGACGCCCTTGACCATTGATTCGTAAATCTTGGTGCGCCCTTCGACGTCGTCGCTCTTGACAGTCAGCATCTCCTGGAGCGCATAAGATGCGCCGTAACTCTCCAGCGCCCAGACTTCCATTTCCCCGAACCGCTGCCCGCCCGTCCGGGCCTTTCCGCCGAGGGGCTGCTGGGTAATCAGTGAATAAGGACCGGTCGAACGGGCGTGAATCTTGTCATCCACAAGGTGGTGGAGTTTGTTCATATACATATACCCGACGGTAACTTTCTGCTCGAACGGTTCGCCCGTGCGACCGTCGTACAGAACAGTTTTTCCGTCGAGCGGCATCTCGGCGAACAGTTCACCGGTTGCGCCGGCGAGCTGAACGGCTTCAAGATCGCCCTTCCGTTTACGAACGTGCTCGTTTGCCTGTTCAATGGCCTGGGTAATCTCGGCCTCGGTCGCGCCGTCGAAGACGGGGGAGATAGCCTGGAACCCAAGCACCGCCGCCGCCCATCCGAGGTGCGTCTCGAGGATTTGCCCGACGTTCATTCGGCTGGGGACGCCGAGCGGGTTCAGGCATATATCCACCGGCGTACCGTCGGACAGAAAGGGCATATCCTCTTCGGGCGTGATGCGGGCGATGACGCCCTTGTTTCCGTGCCGACCGGCCATCTTGTCGCCGACCGCCAGTTTTCGCTTGGTTACTACATAGACCTTGACCATCTCCAGCACGCCGGAGGGCAGTTCGTCGCCTCGCTTCATGTACGAGAGTTTTCGCTGTTTCTCGCTTTCGATCTTTTCGAGCGTAGGCCAGTACCGGCGATAGATTGCTTCGCCTCGCATACGTGCAGCATCTTTGGTTTCCCCGTCGGCGGCCTGCTTCCCTAGTAGCCAGTCGTCTGGAAGTGTCCAATCCGGTTTATTACCTTCAACCGCTTTCCATATGGCTGCATCAACCTGCCATGGGAGCATCTTCCGTGGCTGGAATCTAGCGATCTTCGAAAGAGCCTTAAGGTATGCTGCGTACTCCTCCGGCTTGTATCCTCTGCCGTCGCCATACTTCCTTTTTCCTGAGATCCCCTCAAAGCCACCAGTACCAGAAAGCACATTCCAAACCTGCCAATCGATAAGCGCCGCCGTGTCAGGGGCAAGGAATCTCAGCAAAGTTGAGACCTTGCCTGCGCCGACCCAATTAACCCAATCTTTCTTCTTCGTAAGCAAATCGAAAGCACGAACTACCGCTTCGAACCCCAGTTTGCCGTGGCGCAAAGCCTCGATGGCG
>CAYUYD010000129.1:0-7714 GCA_964449105.1 uncultured Planctomycetaceae bacterium
CGCTTCCGGACGGCAAGATCATGGGCGGAACCACCACCGAACCGGGAACCGGCGGTGAAAAAAAGGCCAAAGAGGCGGAACTTTACATCATGGACATTGCCACGAAACGAATCGAGTGGCACGATGTCGTGCTCCCGGGGACACAGGGCTACACGGACATGTGTCTTGCGCCGAACGGTCTGGTTTACGGCATGGCGGACGAAAAACGCTTTTTCGTCTTCGACCCTGCTCAAAGAAAGATGGTATATGAAAAGGACATGGAAGATGAGTTCGGCCCGACCAACTACCAGCAGGGGCCACGATTCTTCGTTGTGGCCCCCGACAAAAGCATATACATACTGTTCAGAAAAGGCATCGCTCGCGTTGACGGCAAGTTCCGTATTACGATGCTGGCGGAGTCGCCCGTACCGATCAGCGCCGGCGGGGACATCCACGACGGACGCATCTATTTCGCCGGCAGATCGCGTCTCTATAGTTACAAGGTTCCCGGGGAAAAGTAGGGCTGCGCCCAATTAAAGGTCGTCAAGTATATGCCCCATCCTGTCTTTTTTTGTTTGCAGGTAGCGGCGGTTCTTTTCGTGCGGGGGGATTTGCAGCGGGACGCGCTCGACGATCTTCAGGCCGAAGCCCTCCAGACCGTAAATCTTCCTCGGATTGTTGGTCATTACGCGGAGTTGCGACAGGCCTAGGTCGCGGAGTATCTGGTTTCCGATACCGTAATCGCGGTGGTCCGGCTCGAAGCCGAGTTTGACGTTGGCATCGACGGTATCAAGCCCCTTTTCGATCTGGAGTTTATAGGCCCGGAGTTTGTTTATCAGCCCGATGCCCCGCCCTTCCTGTCGGATATAAACCAGCGCGCCTGCGCCGGCTGCGTCGATGGCCGCCAGGGCAGTGTGCATTTGCGCCCCACAGTCGCACCGCAGCGAGCCAAAGACGTCGCCGGTGAGGCACTCGCTGTGGACGCGGACCAGGGCGGGCTTGTCATACGGCACGGGCTTGCCCGATTCATCCAGTTTTCCTACGGGGCCTTTGCACAGCGCGATGTGCGGCTCGGGGTCCACCTGCGATTCGTAGGCAATCAGGTGGAAATCGCCGTCGGCCAGTGAGATGTCAAACTCGACCGCCCGCTCGATCAGGCGATCCCGGCGAAAGCGATATTTAATGAGGTCGGCGACGGTGCACATCTTCAGGGCGTGGGCGGCGCAGAACTTTTCCAGGTCGGCGGCGCGGGCCATTGTGCCGTCATCGTTCATGATTTCGCAGATGACGCCGATGGGTTCCAGCCCGGCGAGGCGCGCCAGATCGACCGCCCCTTCGGTCTGTCCGGCGCGGACCAGCACCCCGCCGGTGCGCGCTCGCAGCGGAAAGACGTGGCCGGGATGAACGAAATCGCCCGCCACAGCGTCGGACCGGCAGGCTAACTTGACTGTCCGCGCACGGTCGGCCGCCGATATGCCCGTTGTGATGCCCGTGGCTGCGTCAATCGTTACCGTAAAGGCAGTTCCAAAACAGGAGGTGTTATCCGCCGCCTGTGGATACAGTCCGAGTGTATCGGCCTTTTCGCCCGTCATGGGCAGGCAGATTAACCCGCGCCCGTAGCGCGCCATGAAATTGATTATCTCCGGCGTAACCCGCTCGGCTGCGCATACAAGGTCGCCCTCGTTCTCGCGGGACTCATCATCGACCAGGACGATAAGCCGACCGGCGCGAATCTCATCCAGGATTTCCTCAATCGGCGAAAACGGCATGTCGAATATCCTAAAAAAAGCGTCCAGCGTTCAGTGTTTCTCCTTTTCGTTCTGTTGCTGACTACTGAACGCTAACTGCTGATTGCTAATTCACTCATCCCTGTCCGCATTGTCATTATGGCGGTTACTGTCTGCTTCTGCCACAAATGTCAGTCCAATTCGTGTGTAACTGACCACCGACAAGGCGCAAAATCCGGCTACAGCATACCATAAAACCCTCGCCAGGTGCGTTCCGACCGACAGGCCCAGAAGATTCAGTTCCGGGCTGATAAGCACCGCGGTAACCATAGCGACCTGCCCGACTGTACATATCTTTCCAGGCCAGGAGGGAAGGACATGCACGCTGCCCGTCAGCAGGAAGATTATCAGGAACCCGGCAATAACCCACAGGTCCTTTCCGACAATCATTACGACGACCCACCCCGGAAGGGTCGCGTCTTTCACCGCTGAGCCGGGCATCGAAAGCAAAACGACCGCACAGACAATCAATGTCTTGTCCGCCAGCGGGTCCAGAATCGCGCCGAGCCGGCTTTTGCAGTTCAACCGGCGGGCCAGAAAACCATCGACAACATCGGACGCCGCCATGAACGCAAATAATCCCAGCGCCAGGTAACGATAAATCGGCTGGTCCTGATGGTTCTGAAGGAGCACCACGAACGGCGCCACCAGCAGCAGCCTCAGCAGCGAAAGACGATTGGGCCAACCCAGGTACGCCCAGGGTCTTGCCGACTTGAATTGGGGATTAGAGACAGGCATTTGGCATTTGGCATTCGGCATTAGTAGCACACGGTTAGTTGATGGTTATGCCCGTTCAATCTCACGCCCAGAGAATCCCCAGAATATAACAGCAAGACCCGCAATAACCCACGACAACCAATGCCCAATGCCTAATGCCCAATGCCTAATGCCCGTTTTGTTCCTGATTACCGGCTGGTGGTTTCCGTTACCTTGTTGACATCCCGGCGGAACAACCATGCACCGGCCAGAACCGCCGCTGCCAGCGGGAAACTGACAAACAACAACAGTTTCATCCGGGGATACCAGGTGTAAAACTTTTGTTCAGGCGTCGCGCTAAGCACCATAGCCGCAGCAACAAGGCCTATTACAACAAGCATCGCACCGACCACCAGCAACAGCGGGATCATGGTTTTTTTGTACATATGTGCATGGTGCCGATGATAGCCGTCGCCGGCAGTTACGTGTGTCCCACCGAAGACGCCCAAAGGCACATCCCCGCCGACAAAGACCTCGTGGGAAATATCGTCGGCAACCGTTTCGGCGGCGGCGGCGAAGTCGCCGGGGTCGGACACAGCCTCGTCGCTCCGGGCCATTGCATTCAACGCCGACAGCGGATCGACATTATCCTGCTCGTCCGGAACGCTTATCTCACAGTCGTCGCTGCCGGCAAGATCCGCCAGGGCGTCTGCGGGATCCGCCGGTCGATTATCACTGCCGTTCAAGTCATCTGTTGCCATTGGCATAACCCTTATGTCGCAATCAAGTAATGAGAATCA
This sequence comes from uncultured Planctomycetaceae bacterium, assembly GCA_964449105.1. Taxonomy (GTDB): domain Bacteria; phylum Planctomycetota; class Phycisphaerae; order SM23-33; family SM23-33; genus JAUWNJ01. The sequence goes on from CAYUYD010000129.1 coordinate 3,263, forward strand.
TACCCGCCGGAACTGATTTCCGCCAATGACTTTTGTCCTGTCTTGCAGGGGCGGACCGGTTAGGGTAATCTTCCTGCCGGTTCACAGTGAAGGGAACAATTATGCCGTTGATGTTTGACATGGGCTTTTTATCATGATTTCGGACACGGCGGTCTGCCGGGACATCTGGACAAGATATTTCAATTTCTGGCTGGGCTTTAAGAAGTCGTTTCGAGGACTTGCCTAATGAAACGCCAACCTTATCGAGCGGGGAGTTTTTACGAGGCCGGCGAGAACGCCTGCCGGCGCAGCGCAAGCAAACTCCTCGACGATGCAGACATCCCGAACGACCTGCCCGAATCGCTTTTCGGCGGGCTTGTCCCCCACGCAGGATGGGTCTTTTCGGGCCTGACGGCGGCAATGACACTCAAGGCGCTGTCGGCACGAGGCCGCCTTGAACGGGTCGTTATCTTCGGTGCGGACCACTGGGGCGTCGCCGGCGGCGGCGCAGTCTATGACAAAGGCGCCTGGATGACGCCGATAGGAGATGTTCCCATCGACGAGGAACTGGCCGATGCCCTGCTGAAGAAGTGCCCGCTCCTTCGGGCCGACAGTTCCGCCCACAACCGCGAGCACAGTATCGAGGTGCAGCTGCCCCTGATGCAGGTCGCCTGCAGCGACGTCCGAATCGTTCCGATTAACATCTCGCCGTCACCCGATGCCGTCCGGGTCGGTCGGGAGGTCGGCGAGGTGCTGGCGGAGGATTTCCCCGGCGTATCCGTCATCGGAAGCACGGACCTGACGCACTACGGGCCTCAGTACGGCTTTACGCCCGGCGGAACGGGCTTGACCGGACTGGAATGGGCCTGTGAAAACGACGCACGCCTGCTGAAACTCATCGAGGCGATGCGGGCGGAAGATGTCATCGAGGAGACCGCCGCCCGCCAGAGCGCCTGCGGCGGCGGGGCCATCGCCGCAGCCATCGCCGCCTGCTCGGTAATGGGCGCCAAAGCCGGGATAATCCTTAAATACACCACCAGCGCCGAGGTCATGCGGCAAGTCTATGGAACCTGCTCCGACGACGCCGTCGGATATGCAGCCGTGGTTTTCGCCTGAAAACGCCGTGCTTGTGGCATGGGCGTCTCGCCCATGATTCACGGGCGAGACGCCCGTGCCACGTTCAGTGTCGTCAGATTGCCTTATTTATTAACGTACTTCTCGATGAATTCAACGGCGTCGCCGACGGTCTGGACCTCCAGAGCGTCCTCGGCGTCCATGTTGATGTCAAACTCCTCGTCGAAGGCAGCGACGAGCTGGACCGACTGTGTGCTTTCGGCCCCAAGGTCGAATACGAAGTCGCTTTCCGGCGTAACCATGTCCGGCGTAACGTTCAATACTTCACAGGTTACCTTGGCGACACGTTTGGTAATCTCACTCTTATCCATGCTTTTCTCCAAATAATTTTCCGGTTATCCCGTAGGCTGGACCGGAGGCCCAGCCACCAATTCGGTTCACTCACTCAGCCTAATCCTCACGTCGGCAACGCTGCTGCCTTTTCCGACAGGACCGACGATTAACGGGTTTATGTCCAGTTCCGCGATGCGTGTAAAATCAACCACGAGCCGGCCCAGTCGCAGCAGGCAGTCCTCCACGCCGGCTACGTCGGCCGGACCTGTCCCGCGGGCGCCTTCAAGCAGTTTATAGGCCTTGATCTGGCGGACCATACGTGAAGCGGCAGCCGGCGTTATCGGCGCCAGGGCGAATGTTACATCCCTGAATATCTCCACAAACAATCCGCCAAATCCGAACATCAGCGTAGGACCAAATGCGGCATCGTGCTTAGCGCCGAGGATCACCTCGTGCCCGCCCGGAATCATCCCGCGGACCAATATACCTTTAATCTCCGCCTCCGGTATCACCTCGCCGATGTGGCCAACCATGTCGTTATAGGCGACGCGAACGGCATCGGCGTCCTTGAGGTTCAAGGCGACGCCCTTGACGTCGAACTTGTGGATAATCTGCGGGCTGACCACTCGAAGGACAACCGGATAGCCGAGCCGACCGGCGAATTCGACAGCCTCATCGGCGTCGCGGCAAAGTTTGTACTCCGGTACGGGGAAGCCATAGGCCTTCAGAACCGCCAAAGCCCGATCTTCATCGAGGTATCCTGCCTGGGCGGAATCAATGACATCGGCGGCGGCTTGGTAATCGACCGGCGGAGGTTGATAATCCGCCTCTTCCGGTAACTCGCGCCACCGGCGGATGCGCTGGACGTCGGCCATAGCGCCGCACGCCCACTCCGGCATGATGTAATGGGGAATGTGGGCTTCCTGAAGAATATTCACACCGACAGCCACATCGGTAGCGCCGATGAACGAACAGGCCATCGGTTTATCCGTCCCCTTGCGGACCTTTACTATCCCGCGTGCAATCTCCTCAATGTCGGTCATGGACTGAGGCGTGAGGATCACCAGCGCCTGGTCAACGTTTGGATCGTCCAGGACGGCGCTGACAGCCGATTCGTAGCGGTCCGACCTCGCGTCGCCTATGACATCGACGGGGTTTTTTATGTTGGCAGCCGCCGGTAGCGATTCAGCCAGTTTCTTCGTTGTCTCAGGCCTGAACCTCGCTATCTCCAGCCCGGCATCGACGGCGGCGTCGGTCGCCATGACGCCAGGCCCGCCGGCGTTGGTAACAATAGCCAGGCGGTTGCCTTTCGGCATGGGCTGGGAAGTCAACATAATGGCGGTATCAAACAGTTCCTCGATAGTGTTTGCGCGGATAATACCGGCCTCGGAGAAGACGGCCTCGCATATGGCGTCTTCGCCGGCGAGCGAACCGGTATGGCTGGATGCGGCATCGGCGCCCTGTGGCGTCCTTCCGCTTTTAATCGCAAGGATCGGCTTGGGATTGTCGCCGCGAGTAACACGCCTGGCTGTCTCTATCAGCGCCCTGCCGTCACGGAGTTCCTCCAGGTACAGCAAAATCACGTCGGTCTGCTTGTCATGGTGAAGGTAGTCCAGCAGGCCCATCTCAGTTACGCCGGCCTTGTTGCCGAAACTCACGAACTTGGAAAAACCTATGTTCCTGCTTCGAGCGTAATCCAGAACGGCAGTGCACAGCGCGCCGCTCTGGCTGATGAAGGCAATCCGCCCTACCGCCGGCATCTTGCGGGCAAACGAGGCGTTCAGCATTATTTTCGGGTCGGTGTTTATCACGCCCAGGCAGTTAGGACCGACGAGCGAGATATCATATTCGGCGCAGATTTTCTTGATTTCCTGTTCGCGTTTTTCGCCTTCGGGACCGACCTCGCGGAAACCGGCAGAGATTATTATCACGCCCTTGACGCCCTTTTCGCCGCACTGCCGAAGCGCCCTTGCCACGACATTGGCGGGAAAAACTATCACCGCAAGGTCAATATCGTCCTTGATGTCCGTCAGATACCGATAGGCCGGTACTGCGCTTATGCTGCGCTTGCCCGGCGCGACCGGATACAACACGCCCTTGTACCCGCTGGCGAGGATGTTGTAGAAAATGTCGTATGGCACGGTCCCCGGCGTAGGCGTTACACCCATGACGGCGACGCTCTTGGGATTGAAAATTCTGTCACGCGGATACCCGCCGTGAACAGTCTCTACGGAATATTTCGTTGTGTTTGGCATAGATTCTCTGTCCCTTACGCTCTTGCTGAAGTCCGACGACGATCGCCGGAACTACTTCCGTTTGCCTTTGTACTTTTCCCAGTACTCCGGCATGAGTTCCTCGACTTTGAGCTCTAGTTCCTCATCGCCGATGGCGGTCATCCTGTCTTCATGCTCGTACTGGTCCATGACCCAGCGGGCGAGGCTGTGGATCTTGATCTTATTCAGTCGCTTTTCGCCCGTCAAGCCGAAGAATTCATTGACCCATATGGCTATGCCGTCGGCACCGCTGTTGTTGGTTATGGCGACCTGTGGCGGTCTGCCGAGCAGTTTAGTCGTATTGAAGATGTTGTATATTCGCTCATCCTGTCGCAAACCGCCGGCGTGGATGCCGGCGCGGGTCGTGTTGAAGTGCCTGCCAACGAATGGATAGTTGGCCGGGATAGGAAGCCCTATCGACCGCATGTAATCGGCCAATTCCGTAATGGCGACGGTGTCGATTCCGCACAGGTCGCCCTTGAGGGCTATGTATTCGAAGATCGCGCCTTCGGTCGGCGGGTTGCCGGTCCGCTCACCGAATCCGAACAGCGTTGTGTTTACGGCGTCGCAACCGTACAACCAGGCCGTTCCGCCGTTGACGTGTACCTTATGGAAGTCATTGTGTCCGTGCCATTCCAGCCGATCGCCGGGCACGCCGCATTCGACGTTGAGTTTGTAGATAAGTTTGGGAATGCTGCGAGGCAATTCAGCCCCCGGATAACTGACGCCGAAGCCCATCGTGTCGCACAGGCGAATCTTGACCTTCAACTCCTCGGGAACCTGCTCACTCATC
>CAYUYD010000130.1:0-7706 GCA_964449105.1 uncultured Planctomycetaceae bacterium
GACGAGATAGTCCCCGCAAGACATCTGAACAAAACTGGCACTCGGAAAACTCTCGCGCCACCAGCAATCAGCAGGCGCGCCGGTCGGCAGCGGCTCAACGGCCTGTTTATCCGCTCGCGTTATCCGATAAATCAGCGTTACGCCGTTTACACTTTCAGACGGTTCGGCGGGGGCATCAGGCTCGCCGAAACGGTCTTTCGGCTCCTGCCCCCACATAGTCTCGCATTTACAGCTAGCGCACAGATGTCCGTCGCCGGTACAGTCTATATATGCCCCCGCGACGACGACGCTGCCGTCGTTAAGTCGAAGCGATAAAATCCGCCCAGCATCAACCTGAACGTCCGAGAAACTTGTGTTCGTTCGTACGGTGCAGCAGCCGGTCTCGTCGAGCATCTCGCCGACCACGCGCAAGTAAGCCTCCGGCTCGAAGACCACGCCGAACCAGTGCTTTCGCACATAGGAGTAGTCCCACTTTCCGTCAGGCGAACCGCTCCGAAGCAGCGTGTCGCGATAGTGCGCGTTCGGTTCAATCAGGCCCTCGCCGCCGATGAACTTCGGCCCGTCCGGTCCGCAACTGTATAAGAACTTTCCGACGGAGTAGATGCCGACGGCGTTGGGGATGTTCGTCAGTCTGCGGTAGATTTCGTGAGGAATTCCCTTCCCGCCGGCATCGGGTTCCCATGTGCTGACGCCGGAGCGAACAGCGGTTCCGCCGATCGTCTCGTCCTTTTCAAGGAGCAGGACGGACAATCCCGCCCGCGCCGCCGCCACCGAAGCGCCGATGCCGCCGCTGCCTGCGCCCACTACCACCACGTCGAATTCTGATGTTTCCGCTTGCATACGACGGACGGAGTTCTACTACAACGGGACGATTTCCTGAATCATCGGAAGGACGGTCATGTCCAGTACTTCCAGGTGCGAAGGAAGCGAACATATATGCGCGACGATTTCGCCGATGTCAGCCGGTTGAATCGAGAGCCTCCGCTGCTGCTCGTTAAGTTGCGGTATGTCGGACGCCTGACTGAACTGTGTTGCGCCCCATGAGGGAATTACGTTGGTTACGCGAACGCCGGCCTCTCGCAGTTCCGCATACAGGCACTTGGAGAACTGCACCATACCCGCCTTGGCCGCCGAATAGACGGACCACCCCGGCCAGGCCTCCGTGGCGCAGAGACTGGAGATATTTATGATGGTTCCGGACTTCTGCTTCTTCATCACAGGGGCCGCCCGACGGCAGCCCAGGATAACGCCGGTAAGATTGACGGAAATCGACCGGAAAATCTCATCGTCGGTCTGTTCGGCCACCGGTGCAATTCGCACCCCTGCGCCGGCGTTATTGACGAGTATATCCAGTCTGCCCGCCTCCTTGAGCACATCGTCAAAGAGGCGGTCCCAGTCGGCAGGGACAGTAACGTCCGCCCGCACCGCATGAACGCCCAGCCGGGCCGCCGTGGCCTTTAGAACCTCCTCATCTCTGCCGGTAATCCATACCTCCGCCCCCCGTTTCTTCAGGGATTCGGCGATTCCCGCGCCGTAGCCGCGCGAACCGCCGGTTACAACAGCAACCCTTCCCGACAGACTGTTTTTCATGTGGTTTCTCCCAAAATAACTTACCGCAACGAAACGACAAGCGATTATCCTGGAGTACTACTTTTCTGTCAATCGGATTACGCCGTCGAAGTCGGTCTGGATTGGCCCATGGTCGCAGAGTTGCAGATAGCGTCGCGTGGCCTGGTCGTCGCGTTCGGCAAGGATGGTTTGGAAGCGTTCCCTCGCGGCTTGGAAATCGCCGGAAGCGTATAGTTCCACGCCGCGGGCGAATTCATCGGCGAATTTGCGGAGTTGCTCATCGGCGTCGGCCCGGCGGGTTAGCGGTTCCCAGACCGCTACCGGCTCGGTCTTTCCGACGACGATGATTTTCCCCAAAGGTCGACCTATCAGTTCATCCCCCGCCGTCCGCCATGCCTCGTCATTCACCATTATTTGCGAGCCGAAGAACTTATTGGCCGTCTCCAGTCGGCTGGCGAGGTTCACCGCATCGCCGATGGCGGTGTATGCGACCCGCTGCGTCGAGCCCATGTTTCCGACGAAGACCTCCCCTGCGGTGATTCCGATCCGGGCCGACAGTTCGGCCCCTTCCGGCAGGAGGCGTTCTGCCCGCAGGATGCGGCTGAACTCCGGCAGGAACGCCTGGCAGTCCAGGGCAGAGAGGATTGCCCGCCTGGCGTGGTCGTCCTGCGGGATCGGCGCGCCGAAGAAGGCGAAGATGCCGTCGCCCTCGTACTTGCTGAGCGTCCCGCCGTAGCGGACCTGAAGAATCTCCCCGACGCGGTCGAGGTATCGGTTCAGCAGCCCGACGGTCCCTTCCGCGCCGAGTCGCTCCGACAGCGAGGTGAACCCCGCCAGGTCGGAGAAGAGGCAACTGATCTGCCTCTTCTGTCCGCCCAGGGACGCCTGGGTCGGGTCCTGGACCAGTTCATCGACCATTGCCGGAGAGAGGTACTGTTTGAAGGTGCTGGTTATCTGCCTGCGCTGACGTTGTTCGGTAAGTTGGCGATAGACGGTAATGACGGTAAAGACCAGCAGCATCGCGGCGATCGGCGAAGCGGTTACCGTCCAGTAGGTCCATCCCTTCCATACGCCGGCGTCAATGAAAGCAAAGCCGATAATTGCCGTCAGCAGGACGATGGCCGATTCAATAGGCCCGCGAGAGGCGGTAACCAGCGTTACCAGCATCCCTGCCAGCAGTATCAGTATCGCCGAGACCCACTCGCCCGGGGCATAGACAAATCTGTCCGAAAGGATCGTATTGAGGATGTTTGCGTGCATGACGACGCCGGGCGTTCGTCGGTGTACGGGCGTGGGGATAAAATCGGCCGCTCCCGTCGCCGCAGAACCGACCAGGCATATCCTGCCGGAAATTTCCTTCTTCAACCGAAGGACCGCTTCGTCCAGATGCTTTTTCAGCCTGGGTTTCTCAAGTTCGATCCGGCGAATCAATTCCCGCCATCGGCGAATCTGCAGCAACTGTTCCGACTCCCCGCCGGAATCGCTCCTGTCGGTCGCCACAGCGACTCGCCCGTGGCGAGCTGATGGTAAGTAAAATTCGTCCAGTTCCTTGATGAGTTCACGACATCTGCGCTCAATTTTGCCATCCAGTAATTTCCGGCGTTCAATTAAATCATCGGGTTTCTGTGGAACTCTCGCCGGTGTGAACAGCAGAGCGGCGTGTCGATTCTGCCGGTTCTGCCGGATTTTTTCGCTTATGCCTTCGGCCTGGTCGATAAGGTCCGGCAGGTCCTGGTAATCTGTTTTTCCCGTCTTGGGGTCTGTCAGCGACTTGACGACTTCCAGGCAGGCGTAGCGATTGAGATTGTCGTTGTGTTGCAGCGACTCGGACGCCTGCCAGATGTCGGCTGCGGCGACGGCGGAAATATGCCTGGCGGCGGGGTGGTCGGGGCTGTCCGGTGTCCAGTTGATGAGCATGTATCCGTCAGCATCGACCGGAATTTCCCTGCGGGCGTCGCCGCTGGTAATGACGACCTTTCCCCTTTGGGCTGATATCTCGTATTTCCCGCCATGCTCCGCCGCTATGGCTTCGCCGGCGACTGCCAGCGCCAGTTGCGGAATGATTCCGCTGTCGGTCCGGACCAGCAGCGGGACGCGACGGACGACGCCGTCGGCATCGGGCATGATGGTAACCGAACCTGTGTGGGACATTGCCTGGGCGAACGTTACCAGCGGCGGCATCGCCCAGCCTGAGGGGAAGATTCCGTCCGAGAGCGGTGAAGCCGGAAGGGCGAATCGCCTCAATACGTCAAGTGCGCGGCGACGAAGATAAACTCGCCGGACAATATCGAAATCGCCGCTTCCGGGACTGATTTGCCCGGTCAGTCCTCCGAGCGCCTCTTCCAACGATAGTCCGGGCTTGTCTTTCAGCAGGGCCTCGATTCGCCGGTCATATGCAAGGGCCTTGGCGGCGGGGAAGGCTTCTTCGGCAGCCGGCAGGTCGAGGCGGCGCTCGGCGGCTATCTCAGAGGGCGTAACGGATGGGCGTGTAGCCACAATGTCCGCGAGGTCTTCGGCGAGGTTTCCGGCCCGCCGGCGGTTCGCAGCGTCGGGGATGTCAACGTGCATCGCCAGGAAAAGGTTCGGGCTGGACGACATTGCAGCAGCGAGTTCCGCATCGTCCAGGATCAGTTGCGGCGGCGAATCGGCGCCCAGAACTGCGCCGGTATCGGCTGTGTACAGGTCGGTAAAGCCTTCCTTGACATAGCGAGGCTGTTGGGGTTCGGGAAGTATTATGTCCAGCACGACTGTCCGCGCGCCGCAGGTGTTTAGCACCTCGACCAGTTGCGCCAGTCGCTGTCTTGGCCAGGGCCAGCGCCCGATCTGGTCCAGTGATTTATCGTCTATGTCTATATGAACGATGTCGTCGCGCGGAGCGAGGGTCGGCAGATTGCGGAAGCGGAAATCGAGCGCCCAAAGTTCGGCGCGATCGCCCACGCCCGCCCAGTAGGCGGCGGAGGCGATGAGCGTCGCCGACAGACCAAGACATATCCCGCGAATGGTCCTGCCGAGTTTCGATGAACGGGCGGACATGGCATGAGTATATTCCGCTCCCGGCCGGTCCGTCCAGCCTGCTTTGGAATAGTAATCGGTAGTCAGTGGCCCGTAGCCGGGAAAGAAACAAAAACCGGGCATCAGGTATTTTTCTTCGGATGTTTTTTTACTGACTACCGGCTACCGACTACCATTTAAACAAACGCGGCGTCCCAGGACATCGGGACGCCGCGATATTGCAATCCTGACGGCGCCACAGCGACAATATGTCAGTAGCCGTTATTTTCGGGCGGAGGAGGCGGCGGAGGCGGAGGTTCGCAAACCCTCGGCAGGGGAATAGAGCGATTGACGATTTTTGAGGTCAAGCCACCGCCGGGCGTGAATCCGACCCCGCCTCGACCGCCGTTGTTGTTTCTTATGTACCGTAATTCTCCCTGGCTAAGCCCGCCGTAAACGTCCCCCAGCATGGGCGTAGTCTTCTTTTTGGCCATGTCTATCGACGCCAACAGGTTGTTGTTGGTGCTTTCACCTTGTACAAGATTGCGGCTTCCAGCGCCCTTTTTGACGTTCCAATTTCCTGAGAGGCATCTCATTTCGTAGCCGAAGTCGCCGCTGAACGAAGCGAGGCTTTCGCTTCCCCTTGCCGCGGCAGTGGCTACGGGCGTGGCAATCCGAAAGTCGTTCGGACCGGCAGCCTTTTTCACAGTGGCTCGCAATGAACCGTACTTCAGACCTAGTGTCGTCCTGGTAACTTCGCCCTCTTTGCGAAACTCGCGGATACCCATCTTTGTTGCCCGTTCGATCACAACTTCGGAATTGTCGGTGAAGGTCAGCACCACCTTTGTACGGAAACCCGTGCGAATGATGGTCATTTCATCCAGTTTGTCGCCAACCTTCAGAGGCGCCCATTGGGGGTCTTTACCGGTCAGGAGGCGGTGGGCTGTACCTGAGATTTCCTTAACGGTAACGGCAACGTCCGCCGGTTTGGACTCGGCTTGCTTTTGAGGCTCAGGTTTGGCGGCAGCGGTTTTGTCATCCTGCGCGAAGGACACGCCGACCAGAACCAGTAAAACAATCCCGCTTAGACATACGCGCGTAAAATATCTCATCACTCCTGACCTCCTTCCCTATCCGAAGCGCCGGCTACCTTTCCCGTCTGACGGTATTCGTCAATCCGACCAAGGACAGCCAGGTACTCCATTCCCGTAACCGTATTATACGCCACACCCTGGCTCATCAGGCCTCGATATTGCAATTCTTTTAAGCAATATCTTTGTGACGGACCGGTCAGTTGCAGCGTCAGTCCGCCTTTGATCCGGCAGGCCTGGTAAGTTATGTAGGCGACTTTCCCCTTGGTTATGGGCCTGTCCGCCTGGAAATCCCAGTTTGCCGGGACGATTTTACGCTCTTGCAGTGCGATAACCGCCTCGGCGAAGGTCGCCTTTCGCGGCTCGGCCAAAACCAGCAGGACTCCTTCAAGCGCCTTTGCCTCCGATACCGTTGGCAGAGATGAGATCCCGTCGAGATAGGCCGCCGAGTCAACCGCGGACAACGTGGCATCCCCGCCGAGGACCTGCGGGCGGTCATTTCCCGCCTGGCAGGAGGCCAGAGCCGCTGCCGCCATTGACAAAAGAATTGTAAAGGTGCGATTCATTTTCTGTAATCCTCAGAAACTGTATGTCAGACCGGTGTACAGGAAGTGCCGGCTTTCCCGGTCATCGAACACTTCGCCCGGAAAGAACAGGCCGTAGCGTATAGTCAGCGATACGTCCGAGGTAAGGCGCCAGTTGACGTACGTATCCCATTCCCATCCGACCCAACTGGACGAACCTGCACCCTGCGTATCGGAAATTGCCCCGCCGCGGGCGTCCTTGGTGTAGAAGAACGCCTTGGTTCCGACTTCCATCTTGCGGAACAGTTCTATGTCCTCCAGCGGCATTGCGCTGCAATCCAGTTGGAAAATATGCAGATTGGAAATCGCCGGGGCAAATGCCAGACCCGTATCGCGGAATCCGAAGGCGTTGAACGCATTGTCGTCCGTTCCCGTCTGGTTTCCTCCGATCGTGGAGGTGCTGCTGGTGCGCCGGTCGCCGTCCCCGCTTCCCCATAGGTACTCAAACGCGACCCGTGGGTGACGCTTCACCGGAAAGAGATACTCCAGCATTGCATCGACGGCCATGGCGTCGATTTTCTCCTGCGAGTTGACGCCTTCGGGAAAGGACCGGCCCGACTCGAAGACTATCTCCGTTTCATATCGGAGGTTCGGAAGCGGCTCGAAACTGCCCCTGCTTCCCATACCGAAATACCGGCTGTCGTAAGAGTACTCCTGGTTATCGACGAAGCCGCGAACGTCGGTGTGGTCGTTGGTCCAGAGGTAATATGCGTACGGCTGGTGGCGGTCGAAACCGGAGTACTTCGTCTCGATACCGTAGAAGCATCGGTCCATATGGTCCTGGACGGAGGCGGAGTTATCGATATTGGTTGTGTCGTGGACGATCGTCTGCCCTATCAGGCCGTTCACCGTCCAGTCGCCGACCCTTCCGGTCAGTTTGACCGCGTCCAGAGGCATCGCAAGCACCAGGCCTGAACCGATGTCGTAAAAATCCCGCCCGACCTGTATCGTGAATCCCGCCGGCGGGTCCTGGCCGGTCTGGTTGCGAATCAGGCGGTCGTAATCAAAGCGATACCATGCCCGTTCCACGTCGGGTTTGTTGAAATCGTCGCTTGAGTTGTTGTCGGGATTATCGCCGCTGTTCCAGTCGTCGTAGCCCATCTTGCCGCGGAAATAGAACGTGTGCACGCCGGCTACGGTGTAGTTCGCCCAAAGCCTCAATTCGTACTGCCGGAGCGTCCGCTCTTTTCGGGCTGCGGCGTCTTCGTAATCGAAGAAGGCGAAACTGAACCATCCGCCGGCGTCCAGACCCATCTGCCGGGCAGCCGCCTGCTGTTTGTCCAACTCGACCCGCAGCTGCTCGTCATACACGCGCCGGCCTTCTTCAACAGCCCGCTGCGCCGAGGCGGGAGAGGCAAAAATCACCGCCGACAAGGCCGCCGCCGACAACAAACGCATCAGATGCAATTGGTTTCTCCGCATGGCGTTCTCGATATCAGTTTGTAGGGTGTGCAGGTTCTGTTTCCTGCAC
>CAYUYD010000131.1:0-7582 GCA_964449105.1 uncultured Planctomycetaceae bacterium
ACCCCCTTTTTTGCGTTGACGTTTGCGCGCGCGGATGTGAACGAAAAAGCGTTTTAAAAAGGGTCTGTGCCCGACTAGCCGCGACCGTCAGGGAGCGGTCATTCAGACTTTCACGCCGGTCTGACCGCTCCCTTGCGGTCGCGGCTCGTTAGGTCTTTCCGTTTTCCCCTGGCCCCCGGTTCCTCCACAAGTCGAAATAACACAGCCCCCCAGGGGACCGCGCCACCCGCCGCTCCTGCGGAACTCCAAAAAAATAAAAAATGGGAATATGCGCAAACGCGGGAGAGGGTACAATCTTCATTAGATCGCTCGGCAGTGGGCCGAGCGAAGGCCGTCCGGGAAGTTCCGGATAAAGGCTGGCTTGGGGATTGCGTCATTTGTGCCTCAAGATCATGGATTTTCCGGGTCTTTCAATAGGAGCCGCAAATGTCTTACGCAGACATGTATCACGAGGCAGGCCACAACTACCGGGTTAGGTCCGTTATCAAAGTCTCAATTGGTGCGGCATATCTTGCTTTGATCGGAGTGATGTATGTCCTAGCGAGAGAAGACAAGACTTTTGCCGGTTATTGCCTATTGGGCGTGACTGCAATCTACGCTCTGCTGATTTTTTTGAATGAAAGAGAAGCGAGGCGGCAGATCGTACTCGCGGCGGACATTGAAGCCAAGTGGTATGGTGGGACACCCCCAGCCGTAGAGAAGAAGCACTGCCCGTTCACGCGTATGAAGGATCGTTGGACATTCAAGCTGCGCGGATGGCGCTCTCATGGAATAATCATTGTTCTAGGAATTGTATTTAGCGGGCTTCTATTGTCAAACAGCCCGTGGCTTCAGAAAGCGGGTATCAAGTAGCAGAAATTTCGTGCGATGATCTCCGTCGCCCTGCCGTAGGCATCCCTTCGGGATTTCAGGGCTTTTTTCAGAGGGGGCGTGCTCATCACCCTCGGCACCTACAAGCTCCGCTGCGCTACGCTTGAAGGTGCCACACAACATCAACATCCCTTACCGCTGCCACCCGCCGGGCGCGAAAGATTTATACATATATATTTTTTGGTTCTGGGTTGAAATCCTGACAGTTTTGTACTATATATAGTGAGAGGTTTCCTCGTTGGTACAAGTTCTTGTTAAGGAGTATATGATGGCCGTCAAAGCTAATCTAAGGTTAGTGCTTTACGCTGGCAAAGCCGAGATAGCGGAGTCAGAGGATAACCGTCTTTGGCAAAGGGTATTGGCTGCAATCCAGAAAGGGACGACGGGAGACGACCAAGACTCCGAAGAGGACGACGCACTCTTGCAAGATAATGAAGATAATGAAGATAGTAACGCAGTAAAGAAGCTTGTTAAGAAGTTTGCAGATGAATTGGGAATTCCCACAGAGGTTCTGATCGGGGCTTGTGATCCTGAGAGCGAAAAGCCCTATTTGCGTCTGGACGAACATTGCTGGGAGTTTTTCAGAAATAACGTACCGCGTAGAGGACCGGGGGCGATTGCTCCTATTGTAATTTCTGCCACCTTATTGTGCTTGTGGTTTAAATACGCGGGACTCGATAAACCTGAAAAAAATGATGCTTTGGCAGTGCTAAAGGTAATCGGAGTAGAAGACCATCGTCCGGACCGAGGTATCAAAAACTGTCCTTGGCTCCAGCTTCGCGCCGATGGCAAGATATTCCTTAACCCCTCTCAGATTTCGAAGGCGAAAGACATAGCAAAGGCTTTCTGTCTAAAGGAGCCAATTTTGAAAGAGAAGAAAAAGTAAGATGTCATGACAAGGTCAAGTGATCAATTCTTGTTGAATCTGGCAGATTTGCCAATAACCAATCACGAACGGACAGTTGCGCTTATTTGGTGGTATGGTTTAGAGGATACCAACCGTTATGTCCATCCTACACAGCTTTGCGAGGATATGGAGAAAGCGGCCTATGCTAATCAGAATCGTAGCCGAATGGTAAGTAATCTTCGAGCGGATAAGTGTGTCGCAAAAGGTTCGGAGGGGAAGTTCCGTATCCCAATAAAGGCGAGGCAAGGCTTAGACGAGACATACCTCAAGTACGTGGACCATCGGCCTGTGCCCAAGAGCAACGCTGTTCTTCCCTTCGATCTGTTTGAAGGTACAAGGGGATACATAGAAAAAGTTGTTGACCAAATAAATGCCTCCTATTCGGCGAGTCTCTTTGATTGTTGTACTGTAATGTGCCGTCGATTACTTGAGACTCTTATCATCGAGGTATATGAGGCTGATGAGCGAGCCAAGGAAATAAAACAGCCAGATGGGCATTTTTACATGTTCTCGGGACTCTTGGAACGCTTGAAAAAGGACGAAAAATTCAACTTGGGAACTAACGCCCTCTGCGGACTTGAAAATTTCAAGAAGCTAGGTAATTTATCGGCGCATAATCGACGCTACAATGCGGTTCGGAACGATATTGACCGAGTTCGAGACGGTATGCGAATAGCATGTGAAGAACTTCTACATCTTGCAACCCTGAAATAGGTGGCCGTGCTAACTAGCCGCCGCGTTTGCATATACAAACAGCCCACGGACGTGATGTCCATGGGCTGTAGGGTAACGTAAATCTCTCAATCCGCAACGGATTTTACCGTCGGGATTTCTTTTTGGTTGTTTTCTTCACAGCCTTCTTTTTCACAGCTTTTTTCTTTGTGCTCTTTGTTGTTTTCTTTTTAGCAACTTTTTTCTTTGTGCCCTTTGTGGTTCCGGTTTTTCCGTGGGTTATCGCCGCCTGGGCGGCTGCGAGGCGGGCGACGGGTACGCGGTAGGGTGAGCAGGATACGTAATTCAGCCCGACCATGTGGCAGAACTCTACGCTGGACGGGTCGCCGCCGTGCTCGCCACAGATGCCGAGTTTAATATCCGGCCTGGTGCTCCGGCCCTTTTCGACGGCGATGCGGACCAACTCGCCCACGCCGCTGCGGTCCAGCACCTGGAACGGGTCGTGGGCGTAAATGCCCATCTGCACGTAGGGTTTGATGAACCTGGCGGCATCGTCGCGCGAAAAACCGCAGCCCATCTGCGTCAGGTCGTTCGTGCCGAAACTGAAGAACTCGGCCTCGGTTGCGATCTCGTCGGCGGTAACCGCCCCGCGCGGGACCTCGATCATCGTGCCGATCTTGTAATCGAACGGCGGGGTCTTTTTGCCGCGCCCGCGCTCGGCAAGGACTTCAGCCAGCGTGGCGAGGATAATCTGCTTCTGGTTGGCCAGTTCTTTTACATGCCCGACGAGCGGGACCATTATTTCCGGCTTGCAGCCGGGGACTTCGAAGGCTGCCTCGAATATCGCCCTTGCCTGCATAGCGGTGATTTCGGAATAGATGATTCCCAGGCGGCATCCCCGGAAGCCGAGCATCGGGTTGAACTCGTGGAGCGAATCGACGGTTTCTTTAATCTTCTCGAGCGGAACGCCCATCACGTCGGCCATTTCCTTCTGTCCGGCCTGGTCGTGCGGGAGGAACTCGTGAAGCGGCGGGTCCAGCAGGCGGATCGTCGCGGGCCTGCCCTTCAATGCCTTGAAGATGCCGATGAAGTCGGCCTTCTGAAGCGGCAACAGTTCAGCCAGCGCCTTCTTCCGCCCTTCTGCGTCGGCGGCGAGGATCATCTTCCGCATGGAGATGATGCGGTCGCCTTCGAAGAACATATGCTCGGTGCGCGTCAGTCCGATGCCTTCAGCGCCGAACCTGACGGCGACTTCCGTATCGTGCAGCGTGTCGGCGTTTGTGCGGATGCCGAGCGTGCGATACTTGTCGGCCAGTTTCATGATCGTGCCGAACGCGCCTGATAGTTCCGGTTCGACGGTTGCGACCTGTCCGGCATAGACGGCCCCGAGCGAACCGTTCAGGCTGAGCCAGTCGCCTTCGTGGAGTGTTTTCCCGCCGGCGGTGAGCGTTTTGGCGTCGTAGTTTATGACGGCATCGCCGGCGCCGGCTACGCAGCACTTTCCCATTCCGCGAGCGACGACGGCGGCGTGGCTGGTCATTCCGCCCCTGCTGGTGAGGATGCCCTTGGCGGCATTCATTCCGCCGATGTCTTCTGGTGAGGTTTCGATCCGGCAGAGTATGACGGCCTCGCCCATGTCGTGTTGAATCTCGGCATCGTATGCGCTGAAGACGATTTTCCCTGCCGCTGCGCCGGGGCTTGCGGGCAGGCCTGAGGCGATCTGCTCGGCGGCCTTCTCCGCCTTCGGGTCGAACGTCGGGTGAAGGAGTTGGTCGAGCGATTTCGGGTCCACTCGCAGGACCGCATCTTTCTCGCTGATAAGCCCTTCTTTGGCCATATCGACGGCGATTTTTACAGCCGCTGCTGCTGTGCGTTTTCCGGAGCGGGTCTGGAGCATGTACAACTTTCCGCGCTCGATGGTGAACTCTATGTCCTGCACGTCGCGGTAGTGTTTCTCCAGCCGGCTGCGGATGTCCATCAGCTGCCTGTAACTCTTGCGGTCCACTTTTGACAGCGTTGCGATTGGCAGCGGCGTGCGGATTCCGGCGACAACGTCTTCGCCCTGTGCGTCCATGAGGTATTCGCCGTAGAACTTGTTTTCGCCGGTGGCTGGGTTTCGCGTGAACGCCACGCCAGTTCCGCTGGTCGAACCCATATTTCCGAAGACCATCGCCTGGACGTTGACGGCTGTGCCTATCAGGCCTCGGATGTCGTTCAACTGGCGATACTTGACGGCGCGCGGGTTGTTCCATGAGCCGAAGACCGCGTCTGTGGAGGCGGTCAGTTGTTTGCGGGCATCCTGCGGGAAGTCCTTGCCTGCCTTTTTATAAACCTCCTTGTATTCGGCGACGACTTCCTTCAGGCCGGCGACGTCCAGGTCGGTGTCGAGTTTGGCGCCGAGGCGTGTCTTGACGGACTGGAGCGCGTGCTCGAAGTCGTGGTGTTCGATACCGAGAACCACGTCGCCGAACATCTGCATGAACCGGCGGTAGGCGTCCCAGACGAACCGCTCGTTTCCGGTCAGGTCGATCATCGCCCGGAGCGTTTCGTCGTTAAGCCCCAGGTTCAGGACGGTGTCCATCATTCCGGGCATTGAGGCTGCCGCTCCGGAGCGGACCGACACCAGAAGCGGATTTAGCCCGCGTCCAAAAGTCTTGCCGGTGGACTTTTCAAGTTTTTTGATATTGGCGTCGATTTGCCCGTCGAGTTCCGGCGGGTATTTTCGACCAAGTTTATAGAACGCATCGCACGTTTCGGTTGTTATGGTGAAGCCCGACGGGACAGGAAGCCCCATCCGGCACATCTCCGCCATGTTCGCGCCCTTGCCGCCGAGAAGTTCTTTCATCGAGGCCTTGCCTTCGGTGCCCTTTCCACCGAAGAAATAGACGTACTTCCTGCTGCTTTTAGCCATTTCTGAGTTACTCCCAAAAGAGGTAAGGTTTTTTTTCGTGTCGTTTCCCCCGCCGATACCCGCGGGCCGTCGATACACAACGGGCAAATGAATCTAGTTATTTCCACGGGCGGTGTCAACGAATTTCAGTTTCGTAAATTTCAGTTTCGGCGGATTTGTGGGGTATGCCGTGTGTGGGTTTCCCGCGCTCTCCGCGAAACGGTATTGGAGTTTCGAGCGATTTCACGGATAATGACCGCAGGAAGGAGAACGGAATGACCAATCGCGTAAAATTAGGCCGAAGCGGGCTGGAGGTCTCGCCTATCTGCTACGGGTCGTGGCAACTGTCGCCTCGATTCTGGGGCGACATACCGGTCGAGCAGGCCATCGAAGCCGTCCACCGCGCCTTCGAGATGGGCGTTAATTTCTTCGATACCGCCGACGCCTACGGCGACGGGCTTGCCGAACAGGTCCTGGGCGAAGCCCTGTCGCCTCTACCGAGGGACCGGATCGTCGTAACAAGCAAAGTTTATCATCACTTTTATCCCGATGGACACCGCCATCCGGACCTGTCGGGAAAATACATCATCGAGGCATGCGAAAACTCGCTCCGCCGCCTGAAGATGGACTACATCGACCTTTATCAACTTCACTCCTTCGAGCCGCTGACGCCGATGGACGAAACGACCGAGGCCCTGGAGAAACTGCGCCAGGCCGGGAAAATCCGCTGCTACGGCACGAGCAATTTCACAGTCGAGCAGATGCGCCTTGCCCGGCGATTCGGCGATTACGCAACGGTCCAGCCGAGGTACAGCCTCCTCGACCGCCAGATTGAATCCGACGTGCTGCCTTACTGTGCGGCGGAGGACATCGGCGTGCTGGTGTTCAGTCCGCTTTCCCGAGGCCTGTTGACGGGGAAATACGACGGCTCGGAAACCTTCACCGACCTTCGGGCCAATGACCCCCACTTCGCTGGTCAAAGGTTCAAGGTCCTCGCCGCCGCAGTGCGGTCCCTCGCCCCTATCGCCGAAAAATATGGCATGTCAATCGTGCAGCTGGTACTGGCTGCGACCTTGTCGCATCCGTACATTCACTGTGCCATCGTCGGCGTCAAGACCGCCGCCCAGATCGAAGAAACCGCCGGGGCAATGGGGAAAACCATCGGCCGCGAAGACTACTTCGCTATCAGAAACGCCATTCAGGAATAAACCGGCCTGGCATAAGGGCATAACGGCGCTTGTTGTACCCGTCCTAATCGGATAAAATCATAGGTATGCAGTTGTCAATTTCACATGATCGCCGCGATGAAAGTCCGGAAGCCAAGGCGCGGTGGTTTCAATCCCTGCCCGTTTCCGAGCGCATGGAGATTTTTTGCTCTTTTACCGACCTGGCCTTGTCGCTGAATCCTGCCCTTGCGGAAAAGAAAAATGCTCAACCGCCTGCGGGACGTGTTCGCGTCCTGCGACTGGATGAAGGCAATAAGGAGCAAAACGCCTGAAACCGATTGCTGGGACTACGCGTAGTTTATCCGCCTTCGGCGGGCTCCGTCCCGGCCTGATGGTAGTGGTTGTTATCTCTGAATCTATAGCGTAAGATATTAGCATGGTGGATCGAGTAGATATTCTGTCGCAGATCCGAAAAAGCGCGAAAAGGAAGATTCTATTTCTTCCACATGCTGTCCGACAAATGGCGCGTTTTGACAGAATGATTACAACCGGCGAAGTTCGCAAGGCTGTGGAAAACGGCGAGATTGTGGAAGACTATCCGAAAGACCCGCGAGGCCATAGTTGCCTCGTACTGGGACTGGAGCCCGGCGGACGCCCCATACACGTTGTCTGTTCGCCAAAAGAGGATTATCTGGCAATCATAACCGCATATCAGCCCGGATCCAGTGATTGGGAAGATGATTTCAAGACCAGGAGAAGACCATGAAGTGTGTTCATTGCCAAGGTAAAATGGAGCATGGAACCGCACCATTTCAAGTGGACAGAAAAGGCTATCATCTGGTACTGGAGGCCGTGCCTGCCTGGGTATGCTCCCAATGCGGCGAAGTGTATTTTGACGAGCGGGAAGTCGATGAAATCCAGGATGTGATTCAGGCCGTTGATCAACGCACGGAGAAAATGGCGACGACCGCTTAGATTTAGAGAAAAGGTAGGCCTGACGGCCCGGCCACAGCCTGAGGAGAATTAGGCTCTGTCTGAAAAGTCGCTTTTCAGCCGATAAGGTGGAAAGGATACCAC
>CAYUYD010000132.1:0-7559 GCA_964449105.1 uncultured Planctomycetaceae bacterium
GTTGGAAGCGGCGACTGCCAATTTGGCCGACAAATTCTCATCGCGTTTTTCAGCCGGCTTGGACGATTCGCGCTTACGGATGTCGTCGATAAGTTTCATGTGCTGGTCTGTCCGGGCGATGAGGCGCTCGACGGGCGGGTCGAACGAGGCATCAGGCCAACCGGACTGGACGAACATATCCCGCTGGAACTCCGTTACCGCAAGACGTTCCGGCAGGCGGATACCGCAAATCTGAACGGTGTTGGGCAAACTGCCGACTCGCAGCAGGCCATAGGTATAAATAACGGGCGTGGCGGCGGAGACCTCTTTGACCTCCCGCTTTAAAGAGGTGATAAACTCGTCGTACAGTCCGATACCGGAAATACCGGAGGCATCGACGACAATGTCGCCGCAAAGCCCCCTTGCGGCATACTCGACCTTGCGAAGAAAGCCGTCCATGACGCTGACGACTATCAACACCATCGCCACACACAGCGCCACTGCCATCACCGCAGCAATCGCCAAATAGCGACGACGAAGGTACCGAAAGCAAAGGAATAGTCTATACATGATTAATCAGTCGTAAAAGCCCAGCCTTCCGGCATACGGCTGCGATATTCTAATCCCCTGCCGATAAGATGGCAATCATAACAAGCATTAAGCAGTCAGCAATCAGAAGAAGAAAAAAACAGCCACCGGCTGCCAGCTTCCTGACCGCTGACTGCTGACCGCTTTAAAAAATCATGCCGCGCGAGGCCTCCGGAGCTGATTCATCCGCCCCGAAGTCCCGCGCGGCGTGCCACCCCTCCCGTTGGTGTTTTATATATTCGGCTCAATCGCACGACGCGAAGATTGTGCACTCTGCCGATTCTGTCTTCTGGTCCCTTCCGAAAAGCGTAACGACGACATATCGCCGTTCGTCGGTCTCGCTACCGTCGGATTTCGCCCAGGTGCAGTCCACCCATGCCCGAACAGTGGCCGAGCCGGCCGATGCGTTGGCCGGACCTACCCACGTCCCCACCGACTCCAGCGGCGCTGCGTTCCATCGAACGAGTTTGACCCCGTCGTGAGCCTTCCGAGCCGCCTCTTCGTCCAGACGCAGACCTATCACGGTAACGGCGCGTTTATAGGCTTCGCCGGCGGCTGCGGCGTTGGCATGGACCGCCTGATCGGCGGATTTATAGGCTGCGGTGCGATGGCGAACGAGTTCGCAGCAAATCGCCCCGTCGGCGTTCTGACCGGCGAATTGCGTAACTAACCCATCGACCACCGTCGCGGAAACCTGCCTCGCCCATGCGCCGACGGTCCAGCAGGCCTGGAATTGACCACCCGTTCCGGCGACACGATCGGGCCGGCCGAATACTGCGACCAGGTCGGCGTAGTACACCTTCCCGCCCCGCGCGATTCGCCAATCTCCCGTCGGACTGACCGGCGGCGACAACGACATCGCCTCGCGGCTTGCCGGCTTCCCGTCGATCTGCATAACCAACCCGCCCGTCGCTCGAACGGTGTGCTTGTCGTCCCACTTCATCTCGACGTGATCGAGCCGCTGAAACGTCAGCGACGGATAGCCCATCCGGCGGATCAGTTCGCCGGTGGTAATCGGCATCTCCACCGGCTGCTGCGAAGCCGCAGGCTGGGCGGGGAGCGTCTGATTATCACCAAGGTCCAGCACGGCGAGGAACCGCTTCAGTTCCGCCGACGTCTGCTGCTGCGAAGCCAGAGATTCAGCCATCCTGCTCCGCTCGGACAGAAGAGAATTTTCGGCCTTGCCGAGTCTTTCCTTTTCCGTCCTTAAAGCCAGCAGCTCATTGGCCATCGCATCGGCCCGGCTACTGGCCTTACCTGCCTGGGCCTGGCTATCGGCGGCGAGTTTCTTCGCCTCGGCCAGGGACTCCATGTTGACCTGCTTTTCCCTGTCAAGTTTCGCGCTCAACTGCGCGATGAATTCTTCGGCGGCGGCGACCTTGGCCTGTTCTGCTTCAGCGGCCTCGGCGGCGGAAGCGGCGAGAGCGACGGTCGATGCCAGTTCCGTCCGGGTATCGGACAGCTGCTTATTCAACTTCTTCTGCTCGGCAACTGTCTTCTCCAGACGGTCCTGGACATCTCCAAGACTTCGGGTGCTGTTCTGCAAAGCGCTCTGTGCGCTGCGGGGGGTAATGAAATACCCCGCTACGCCGAAAACGACTGCAATCGCTACAATCGGAGCCACAGTCTTCATCCACGACGGTATGTTTTTTTTCGATTCGCTGTCCATTTCTCTATACCCTCAAATACACAACATGCCGGCCGATTGAAAATAGACGCCGAAATACCTATCGACCCCCACCGGGGCGACCTTAAGTAACGAACGGGCATGTCTTTTCCCCCCGCGGCGCGGTATAATGGGTTATTCAGGGATTTTAAGGGTGTTTGGGTATGTTCAGGAAGCACTATGCAGCCGAACAACATTCCTTCGAGCAGGGCTTGGCGCTACTGGGCGATGCTGAGGTACACCTTAAGAAAATCCTCGCCCGGCTGGAGCGTATCGCGCCACGGAGTCAGCCTCCTTCGATAGCCGACATCGGAGCCGGTCAGGGACTTTTTCTGATCGCCTGTGCCCGCAGCGGGCTTAAGGCCGTCGGCGTCGAACCGTGGGAACAAGCCCGGGCGACGGCCGAGCGGCTTGCAGAGCATGAAGGCCTTTCCATTACCATCCTGCCCGGAACGGCCGAAGATATGCCCCTGCCGGATGCGCAATTCGATATCGTCAACGCCCACGCCGTCATCGAGCATGTCCGCGACCCTCAGGCCGCCTTCGGCGAAGTCTGGCGCGTGCTCAAGCCCGGCGGGGTGTTCTGGTTTTGTGCAACCAGCAGCCTCTGTCCCCGCCAACTGGAAATTGCCGCCTTCCCCTGCTTTTCGTGGTATCCGGACCGCCTGAAACGCCGCATAATGGAATGGGCCAGGACGCACAAGCCGCACCTGATCGGACACACGCAGACCCCGGCGATCAACTGGTTCACGCCGGCCAAGGCTCGGCGCATGCTCGGCAAAGCCGGCTTCCGGCAGGTCTATGACAGGTGGGATTTGAGAATCCCCTCCGAAGGCGACCGGCTGCACGCCATCGCACTTCGAATCATCAGGCTGTGCGGGTGCACCAAGTTCATAGCCGACGTGCTCGTGAAGGACTGCTCTTACGCAGCCGTGAAGTAGGTGCCGGCACGGGCAACGGCGTGGTATAATGGATTGGTTTGGAGGCGCCGTTACAAAAGGATGTCTGAACTATATCAAACAGACCCAATGACCCGTCAGGAACGGGCGATGCTCGTAGGCGTGATCCTGCCCGGCAGCGACGTGGACATGCATGACCCCCTGGGCGAGTTGCGCTCGCTGGTGCGGACAGCCGGGGCCAAAGTCGCCGACGAGATGATCGTCCGGCGGAACCGAATCCATCCCGGTCTGTACATCGGAACGGGCAAGGCAGAGCAAATCGCCGAGGTCGCCGACGCCGGAAAGGCAGACGTAGTCGTTTTCGACACCGACCTGTCTCCGGCACAGATACGCGACCTGGAGAAGATTGTCGGCCGCAGGGTGCTCGACCGCAGCGAGGTTATACTGGACATTTTCGCAGCCCACGCCCGCACAAGCGAGGCGAAACTCCAGGTGGAACTCGCGCAGTTGGAATACACGTACCCGCGTCTTCGGCAGATGTGGACGCACCTGGAGCATATCGCCGGAGGGGCATCCAGCGTCGCTGCCGCCGTCGGCGGGATAGGAACGCGCGGGCCGGGCGAAAAGCAGCTCGAAATCGACCGCCGCCTGGTCCGAAAACGCGTTACCGAACTGAAACGTCGCATCGCCGAGATAGACAAACGCAAACAGCGGGCCGTGCGGAACCGGCAGGGGAATTTCCTCATCAGCATCGTCGGGTACACCAATGCCGGAAAGAGCACGATGATGAACCTCCTGACCGGCGCAGGCGTCGGCGTGGCAGACCAACTCTTCGCCACGCTCGACACTCGCACGCGGCGATGGAACCTCGGCGACGGACAGGTCGCCCTGCTGAGCGATACGGTCGGCTTCATAAGCCGGCTGCCGCACCACCTCATCGCCTCTTTCCGAGCGACGTTCGAGGAGGCAATCGGCGCCGACCTGCTGCTGCACGTCGCCGACGCATCCGCCCCGCGTGTCGAGCAGCAAATCCAGGCCGTCGATACCGTCCTGGGCGAACTGGGCTGCGAACGGAAGGACCAACTGCTCCTGCTTAACAAGATCGACCGGATAACCGACCCGACCGTTCGAACGATCCTTTCCGGAAAGCACCCCCGCGCTATCTTCGCCTCCGCCGCCACCGGCGAAAACGCCGGCGCGGTCATCGAAGCGGTCCTGCTGAAGATGCAAGGCCGGCAGGTCCGCGTTACCATCGAGGCCGACTGCGCCAACGGACGACTGATGCAGTACCTCGCCCGACACGCACGGGCCACGGACAGGACATACCTCGGCAGCAGCGTCCGAATGGAAGCGACCATCGGCGAAAAACACATCGCCGAACTGGATGCCTTCGGTAAAGACGTCAAAATACTTACAGATATCGGGTAATCGTGCATAGATGCCACCCGTGCCAATCCGTGCCGGTTCGTGCCGGTTCGTGCCAGTTCGTGCCAGTTCGTGCCGGTTCGTGCCGATTCGTGCCGATTCGTGCCGGTTGGTGCCAATTGGTGCCAATTGGTGCCAAAGGCAAAATTAGTAACTCTTTGGCGGGCAAGCAGTTGCGATTTTTGGGTCCATTTTTTGCCCATTTTTCAAATTCGCCCTTGCCCATCTTGCCTAAACGGCCCAAGTTGCCGTCAATTGGTTGACTGGTTGACTGGTTGATCGGTAAATCGGTTCCGTTCTTTCGGTATTCCGGTAATCCGGTATTCCGGTCTCACGGTCTTTATTCACTTGTCAAATATCCTCGGACGCACCAAAGGCGCCCCTGGCACGCCGTAGTCCCTTGAGGACGAAGGTGGCCTCCATATTAACTTTTGCGTTGACGTTTGCGCGCGCAAACGTCAACGGAAAAGCGTTCAAAATGGCCTGCCCCCACAAAAACTGTCTCGGTTCTTGGGCAGGCCGGTTGACCCGCTTTAGCCGCGGAGCGGCGAGTGATAGTAGCCACGGGCGTAAGCCCGTGGTGGCGGGCCATAATCGAACAAAGCCCCATCGGGGCGTCTGAAACTGAAACCTTCAATCGTTCCTACGGAACTCGGTATAAAGGCGTATCATTACCCGGGGCTTGTGGCTATCGCCCCTGCGCCCTGGGCTACTATCATACGCCCCAAGGGACTTATAATCAGCCGCGGAGCGGCTATTGATAGTAGCCACGGGCGCAAGCCCGTGGTAATGTGCCCAAACCATCATTAGAGCCCCGATAGGGGCGATTGAGGAGAATCTGAGTTCTGGGGACACAATACTCGATTCTCTTCCTTTCGCTTTGGGCCGGGCTTCTTCGGCAGCAGATCTCGTCCGATTCGTCCCATGATGCAAACGCTATACGCTCACGCTCCCTCCGTCAATAGTTCCGTATTGTGTCCCCAGAACTGTCATAGTTCCGTATTGTGTCCCCAGAACTCCCAGAACTCCTGCTGGTTACAACCCATCCTTCACTGAGAACCAAAGAAGTCCAAAATATAACGTTGATAAAATGGATACCACACATGCTGCCCACGGAAGTAGTTTTCGCTTGGTATGTATGGCGTACGCGAAGGATATGATAGAATTGATGCAGTTAACAATTGTAATGATACAAATAAAGAGAAATATCTTGATTACTGTATTAAGATCGTCCTGGGATACCAATTCCGATACAAGAATCAATGCAAGCCACGACAGACATGGTATGCTCAATAGCAAGACACTTGTTTTTATGAACCTAGATTTCAACATGACATTCCCCTTGATACTATTTGGGGGCATCACGGTTTCCGGCAAGCCCCCTGCATTGCAGGGGGATGATGAGTCCCCGAATACCACCGGACATCCCCTTGCAATGCAAGGGGCTTCAAGAAACGCCGCATCTTTCCCGGAAACCGCGATGCACCAAGTGCGGGGGTTCTGGGACTAAACGGACTTTTTCAACAACCCCACAGATACAGGTTTTAGTGGATTTCGTTATTTTTTTGCTTTCTTTTTCGTCTTTTTCGTATGTTTTTTTGCTGTTTTTATTTTCGCTTTTGGTTTTGGCGTTTTCGGGGGTCTGCCACGGGGTTTGGGGGCGAGTGTCCGGCCTAGGAGTTCTTCCAGCCTCGCTACAAAGCGTTCGCCGCCGCAAGGCCTGCCGGTCTGCGTTTTTGCCTTAATTCGCCGCACCACTTCCCGGTCCTCGGCCTCTCCCAGCCAGGCAGACCAGTCGCCGACTCGGCCTGTCGATTCCAGATTTCCCGACAGCAGCGGGTCTTCGCGCAGGCCACAGTGACCGGCGGCGCTGCTCCAGGGATATTCTTCCGCCCGTTTGACCATGCCTGCGCGGAGAGGATTTTGTTCCACGTACCGCACGGCTGCCCAAAGGTGCGCCTGGTCGAGGATGCACGAAAAGAACCGCCCCTGCCAGAGGTGCCCAGGCCGGCCTCTGCGACGGTTGATCCGCTGCGAATAGCGCATGTGGACCCGGGCCAGGCATCGCCCAAGCGAGTCGGCCTTTTTCGGCACGACGACCAGATGAACGTGATTGTTCATCAGGCAGTACGCCAGGATTTTCAGGCCGTACATTCGGCCGTACTCGACCAGCCCGTCAAGATACGCCTGACGGTCGCCGTCGGTTTTGAAAACGTTCTTTCCATAGTTGCCGCACTGCGTTACGTGGTGCGGCCTACCGACTGCAATTACACGTGCTAATCTTCCCATGGGTTATCTCCATTGGTTATCGCAATCTTCTCAATCTCAATAACAAAGAAAACCGACTCTCGCCTATCAGCAATCAGCGTTCAGCGTTCAGCGTTTATCATTAGACACCTGCCTGCCGGCAGGCAGGTTAGACATTTTACACTATCCTCTCAGCAGGCTCATTACTTCGCTGCGGGTGGATGGGTTTGTTTTACAGATGCCCCGCAAGGCCGACGTTATCATCACCGAACCGGGCTTCTTGACGCCGCGAATTATCATGCAGGTGTGCTGGGCCTCGATAACCACAGCCACGCCCCGGGGCTTGAGTTTTTCCATGATGATGTCGGCTATCTGATTGGTCAGGCGTTCCTGGACCTGCGGGCGGTGCGCGAAGGAATCGACGACGCGGGCGAGTTTGCTTATCCCGATGACCCTTCCGCTCGGCAGGTAGGCTACATGCGCCTTACCCATGAACGGCAGGAGATGATGCTCGCACATGCTGTGGAAGGAAATATCGCGAAGGACGACCATCTCATCGTAGTCTTCCCTGAAAAATGCCTTAAAATGTCTGGCAGGGTCGTCGTGCAGACCTGCGAACAGTTCTCCGTACGCCCGCGCGACGCGCTCCGGCGTACCTTCCAGTCCCTGGCGGTTCGGGTCCTCGCCTACGGCTGAAATAATCTCGCGCACCGCGGCGGCAATCGCGTCGGCGTCGAGATACGAGGCGACGTCGA
>CAYUYD010000133.1:0-7501 GCA_964449105.1 uncultured Planctomycetaceae bacterium
GCGAGTGCGGCGTCAACGAAGGCGGAAAACTCTGCATCAAGAAGCCCTGGCCTGGAATAATGCGAACCATGTGGGGCGACCACGAGCGGTTCGTCGATACCTACTGGACGATGTACAAGGACCTCTACTTCACCGGCGACGGCTGCCGGATCGACGCCGACGGCGATTACTGGCTGATGGGCAGGATCGACGACGTGGTCAACGTCTCCGGGCACCGCATCGGAACGGCGGAGGTCGAAAGCGCCCTGGTCTCTCACGCCAAGGTCGCCGAGGCCGCCGTCGCACCGATGCCGCACGAAATCAAGGGTCAGTCGCTTTATGCATACGTAACCCTCATCGATGGCGTCAAAGAAAGCGACGAGTTGAAGAAGGAACTGGCCATGCACGTCCGCAAGGAAATCGGACCGATCGCAGTGCCGGATAAGATTCAGTTCGCCCCTGCCTTGCCTAAGACGCGCAGCGGGAAGATTATGCGGCGAATCCTCCGCAAAATAGCCGAAGGCATCGTCGATAAGAGCACGCTCGGCGACATATCGACGCTGGCCGACCCGCACATCGTCGATGCGCTAATCGAAGGCAGACAATAAGAGAACCTTTTCAGATACACGCCGCCCCCGCGCCGAAAAAGGTGCGGGGGTGGCATTATTTTCGGAGTTTGACAAATGAGCGAAAACACAAAGGTAATGAACCGTTATGTCGTCGTCGTCGGCGCGATTCTTATCCAGCTGTGCCTCGGCGCGATCTACGCATGGAGCGTTTTCACCAAGAAGATCACAGCCACAGCCGCTGACGGCGGTTACGGATTCTCCGCGTCGGAGGCGATGTGGATATTCTCCGCCGGTCTGGCGGCGTTCGCCATTGTGATGGTTCTGGCAGGGCGACTGATGCCCAGGATCGGTCCGAGGAAACTGGCTATCGCCGGCGGACTTATTCTCGGCGCCGGTTACATTTTGGGCGGATTCCTCGGTAAGACGTTCGTCACCCAACTGATTTACATCGGCATCATCGGCGGGGCGGGCATTGGTCTGGCCTACGTCGTGCCGATTGCCATCGGCGTAAAGTGGTTCCCGGACAAGAAGGGGCTTATCAGCGGTCTGGCGGTGGCAGGCTTCGGATTCGGCGCTACACTCTGGGTAAAACTGGCCGGCAGCTGGTTCGGCGGCCTGTTGAATACCACCAACGTTTTCGGTCTGCCCGGCGTCCAGAGCGTTTTCGTCATTTACGGAATTGCTTTTACCGTATTGGTTCTTCTGGGAAGTATTGTCATGGTCAATCCCCCCGCCGGTTACAAACCAGCCGGATGGACGCCGCCGGCGCCACACGCGACCAAGGCTTCCGGCGCAATCGACCTGGACAGCGGGCAGATGCTCAAGACGCCGCAATACTGGGGCCTGCTGCTGATGTTCATTGGGTCAGGACTAGCGGGGCTTATGGTCATCGGTTGCATCAGGCTGTTCGGAGTTGATGCGCTTCAGGCGAGCGGGGCCACTACCGATGCTGGGGTGGCCGGCGCAATGGCCGGTACCGCCATGGCGTTTTACGCTATTCTCAATGGCTTGGGACGCATCGCATGGGGCGTGGCCTCCGATAAGATCGGCAGGAAACTCTCGCTGTTCCTGATGTGCCTGTTCCAGGGCATTATCATGCTGCTGTTCTTCAATATGGGCAAAACCGAGATCGGACTGATCGTCGGAGCGTGCATTATCGGATTCAACTTCGGCGGAAACTTCGCACTCTTCCCCGCCACCACAGCCGATTTCTTCGGAAACAAGAACGTCGGGAAAAACTACGGATGGGTGTTCCTCGCCTACGGCGTTGCCGGTATCGCAGGTCCTTTCGTGGCTGGATACTTCAGCAAGGCCGCCGCCAAGGGCGGAGACGTTACCGCATGGATTACACCGTTTATCGTCGGCGGCGTCGCTTGCCTGGTCGCTGCGGTTATCGCACTGACACTAAAAGCGCCGAAAAAGACGGTAATGCAATAGAGACATTTGTTCTTCGTTCCAATCAGCGCTAAACGCCCAAGCCGGACGGCTTGCCGTTTAGCGCTGTTTTTTTTATGATAAATAAACGATGAGCACATACATCGCCATTTTGCTGCTTGGTCCGACCGGTTCGGGTAAGACGCCGCTGGGCGAGCATCTCGAATCCCAAGGCCTGCGCGGCAGGCGATGCGTCCACTTCGACTTCGGCGAAAACCTCCGACGAATTTCCGACAAAAACACCGACACATTAAATCCCGAAGAACTCGACGTTATCGCCCACTCGCTCAAAACCGGCGAATTGCTGGAAGATAAGAATTTCCCCATCGCCCGGAAAATCCTCCTGGCTTTCCTGGACGAACGAAACATCGGGGAAAATGACTTCGTCGTCCTCAACGGCCTGCCTCGCCACGTCGGCCAGGCAGGGGATGTGGATTCGATTTTGGACATCCAGGCCGTTATTTACCTGTCCTGCACGCCCGAAATCGTATTTAATCGAATCGCCTCCGACGCCGGCGGCGATCGGGTAGAACGCATCGACGACAACATCGAATCAATAAAAATAAAACTAGGCCTCTTCAATAAAAGAACCGCCCCGCTGCTGGAACACTACCGACGGCGCGGCGCGAAGATAGAAACGATTGAAATCACAACCAAAACTACACCCAAAGAGATTTTGGAGAGGCTGAATGCTGTCTGATCGCCGCCGTACCGGCGGCGGCTAAACGGATTACTGGATTACCAGTTACTGATTACTAAATCGGGAAAGGATCGGGGTTGTGCTCAATGTGGATGATACCGTTCTGGTGGTGATTGACGTGCAGGGCAAACTCGCCCAATTGATGTACGAACAGGCCGACCTGTTTGCGAACGTCGCAAAACTCATCAAGTCAGCCGGCGTCCTGGAGATTCCGATTATCCGGACCGAGCAATATCCCGAAGGCCTAGGCCCGACGATCCCCGAAATCGCCGAACTGATGACCTGCCAACCAATTTCCAAGGTCGCCTTCAGCTGCTGCGGCGAGAGGCGTTTCACCGAGGAACTGGAAAGACTGAATCGCTGGCAGACCTTGCTTTGCGGTATCGAGACGCACGTCTGCGTGTACCAGACAGCCGTTGATTTACTCGAATCGGGATACGAGGTTCACGTGGCAGCCGACGCCGTCTCATCCCGCACATCGGGAAACAAGGCCATCGGCCTGGCGAAAATGAAAGACGCCGGCGCCGACATCACAAGCGTCGAAACTGCGCTGTTTGAACTGCTGAAGACGGCAGAGGGCGAAAAATTCAAGGCGATCCTGCGTATTGTGAAGTAGCATCCGATTCGCCGCGTCCTTGCACGCGGCGAATCGGTGATAGCCTGTTGCGCCTATGACGCCTTCGCCAGGGCGCGGGGGCGAGGCTTCCTAGTCTTGGTCCTGGTCCTGGCGATTGTCGAGTGTCTGGCGTGTTTACGCTTACGGCGACGTCCGGGTTGGGGCAGGTCAGGGCGGGGAATACGCACCGGATGCTCCATGACGGTTTTAATCGCCTCGGCGGCATCGGATGCAAACAGGTCCGCGCGGACTTCCTCATCAAGTCCGACGGCGCGGTTGAAGACCCCGCCGACGACCATAACCTGCATTTGCTCGTGTGCTCCAATGTCGCGGATAAGGTCTATCAGCCTGCGTATGCCCGGAACGCCGACCGGCTGGGTGCCATAGACGCACAGAATGTCGGGGCGGAGTTTACCGAGAAGTTCCATAATCTCGTCGTTCGGAACGCCCGAGCCGAGCAGCCAGACGCCCCATCCCTCCGCCTCGAACAGGTCGCCGATCATCTGCGCGCCCAGTTCTTCCCTTTCGCCGTCTCCGCAGGCTACAAGCAGTCGCATCCCGTTCTTGGGATTCCTTGCCAGATGGGCCTGAACCTGGTCTGCGATCATCCGATTAATCCGCGTAGCCAGGTGCTCCAGGAGGCGGTTGATTTTCCCCTCGTCGTAGAGCTTTTCGATCTGCACCATCGCAGGCCAGATTACGAACTGGATTAACTTTCGCCCGCAGAGCCCGCGATCAAGAGTAGCCTTGATCATCTCACGCGCCTCGCAGCGACTACCCGCAAGAAGATGCTCCATGTACTGTGCGAAAACCTCGGCAATTTCCATAATATAAGACCCTTTCGTTTTTGCCGGATGGTCGGCAGGTGCCGCCGAACCGCCCGTAACTACAATGATAAAGACAATTCCCTTATACCGCCTGTTAACATAGGCAAGATAGGCGACATAGGTAAAATCGGACAGGGGTGACAAAAAACTTTACTGAAAATGTTAAAATAAATAGAATAGGGGTTATGGGCAGACTTTCGCTGTTGTTTGGGGGATTTATAATACTGCCGCCAATTCGGACAACAGTACCTAAAAAACGCCCACCCACCACGGTGCTGACGTCAAGTCACCGTAGGTCGCCACGTCGAAGGCTGTATGGGCCAGAACGGGAAACAGCACGCTGCCAAAGGCCTCTCTCATCAGCGCGAAAACGATACCAAATATCATCGTTGCCGCCCCCAGCCACAGCAAATCCGCCCTGACTGGCACGTCCGGAAGGATGAACAGGCTGTATTTGTAAGCCGTATGCGCCGCCGCTCCGCCAACGCACGCAGCCCACAGGCCGTATCGCCGCAAAGCCCCCTGCACGAAACCTCGATACGCTATCTCCTCGCAGATGCCAATGCCCGCCGCAAGGATGAAAAACCATCTCAGACGCTCGGGCAGCAGCGTTTGGTGCTGAACGCCGCGATAAAATATCGCCAGCGCAACCCCCATGCCGACCGCAGGCAGGATATAAATCAGGCGATACCTCGCAAAGCCGGTTATGCCTAATAGTTCCCACGGGCGGGGCGATTTGGAAATCCCCCTCGCCAAGGCCAGAACCGCTATCAGAAGCCCCGCCAGCCGGGGAAGCAACAAAGCCTCCCTATGGGCACACAGCGCGAAGACCGCCATGCCCGCCGCGAAAATTAGCGCCTCACCGGGCCGACCGGACCGCTCGCTCATCACACAGCCTTTCCCGTCACAGACCGCCGACGCCGCCAGAGACCCAACCCCACCGCCGAGGGAACGACCAGAAGAATCCAGGCCGAGCCCATGCAGAAACCCACGACCTTACATTCCGGCAGGGCCTTGCGAATCTCGTCGTATTCGTCCTTCCGCTTCTCCAGGCCGTCCTTATCGACCACAAGCATCCTGAGATTCTTCAGTTTCTTCAGAGGAGAGAGGTTTGTGACGTTCGGCGGCATTGGAGCAATGGCAAGTTCCGTAAGGTTCGTCAGATTCCCTATTGGCTCGATGCTCTCGATTTTAGTCTTGTTGCCCAATCCCAGGACCAGGCCTCGCAGGTTACGCATATCGGCAAAGACGTCGAGGTCGGTGAGTTTTTCAGCCTCTCCAATACCAAGGGTCCGAAGACGGGTGAGTTTTCGCAGCGGAGTGAAATCCGTAACGCCGTCACATTTGTCCAGCCAAAGACCTTGCAGGCCGGTCAAATCGGCCAGCGGAGACAGGTCCGCAACCTCTTCCAATCTCAGGAAACGGAGTTTCTCCAGTTTCGTCAGGTTGGGGATTTCAGGGCCAGTAATCATCAGGTGCGTAAGGTCCGGCAGTTGAGTAATCATATCCTGTTCGATTTTGGGGATGCTAAGGCAAGCAGGCTTGACGGCGATTAGTGCCCTTATTGCCTCGGCCTCGGCTGTCGGGCTCGGTGCGGTGGCGGATTTATAGTCGATCTTATCGCTTAGGGCGATAGTGATACCGGACCCGGCCATGCGAGTCAGTACCGCCGTATTGGCTGCCGCATCGTCGCCGAGCAGGAGCGTGCGGATCGTCTTGAGTTTCGCGTCTGGTTGTTGCGTGATCCATTGAACACCGGCTTTATCTGCCAAATCGACGCAGATTACCTTTCCGTTCAGCAGCGTCAGGCCGGGCCGGCGGGAAAAGACCAGCGGCATCCTCTCGTCGCCGCGAAATATGTACGGAAAAGCCATCCCATCGGTTGGCTCGCCGTCTTTGTCGGACAGTTTGACCATCAGCAATTCTCCGACGAACGCACGAAACTCATAACGGTCCTTACCGGCCTTTTCGGCTTCTTCAGCCCCAAAGGCGGCAAAGATTTCCCCTCGCTGAAAACTAGAACACCCGACCTGCTGCGTTCCCGTTACATCGGTAAATTTGACCGACACAAGACGTTCCTGCCCGTCTGTACATCCAAGCGGCAGGAAACATCCGACCAGCAGGAAAAATCGCAAGAACCGACCTACCCCCAGCCTCGCACGCCGACAAGCAGCATAAAGCATGGCCTTTCCCCTTTATTTATAACCCATTCACGAACCTTCGAGTTTTGCGGCTACGTCGTCGGGAATGTTGAAATTGGCAAAGACGTTCTGGACGTCGTCGTGATCCTCCATCGCCTCCATGAGGTTGAGTATCTGCTGGGCCTTGTCGGACCCGACCTCAACTGTGGTGCCGGGGATCATGGCGATCTCGGCTGCGATTGTCTCGATGCCCTTTTTCGCAAGCGCTTCCCTGACGGCGCTAAAATCGGCGACCTCACAGGTAATCTCGAAAACATCGCCTTCTTTCTTTACATCGTCTGCGCCGGCGTCGAGGCATATCTCTATAAGGGCGTCTTCCTCGACAGTCGATGCGTCAATGGTGAACGTTCCTTTCTGCGTGAACATCCACGCGACACAGTTCGTCTCGCCGAGTTGTCCGCCCGCCCGCTCGAATATCTTTCTCAATTCGGGAACGGTGCGGTTGCGGTTGTTGGTGAGGCATTCGATCATCATCGCCACCCCCCCGGGGCCGTAGCCTTCGTAAATAATACGCTCGTAATTTTCCGCGCCCAGTTCGCCGGTGCCCTTTTTAATGGCGTTTTCGATGGTGTCTTTGGGCAGGTTAGCGGCCTTGGCGTCGTCGATGGCGTATCGCAGCTGGAGGTTTTCGTCGGGTTTTCCGCCTCCGGACTTCGCTGCTACAATAATCCGCCGGGCGAGTTTCGACCACAGGCGTCCCCTTCGCGCATCGGTAGTCGCCTTTGCTCGCTTAATCTTCGCCCAATGTGAGTGTCCTGACATATTTCGACTTCTCCGGATTCAATATCATCAGATTGCTATTTATCTTTCGGCGCTGATGCGCCCTCGGCCAGCGGGGCGACGGTTGGTTTCCCGCCTTTCCGGGCCTCTTTGATTTTCATCGGCGTCTCCGCCAGCACCTTCTTCGTATCGATTTCCGGTTTCTTTTCCTTCTTCGCCTCTTTGACGGCCCGGTCCCACAGTCGAATCGCCTCGGCCTTCAGATCCAGTCGCCAGCAGGTATCCCCGGCGTGGTCGAGAATGACCGGTTGTTGACCCTCTTCATTGGAGAGCACGTCGTCAAAAACGGTCTTGGCTTCGGCAAATCGCTCCTGCTTGTAGAGCACCCAGCCGAAACTGTCATGGAAGGCCGCTTCGTCGGGTCTCGCCGCCAGGGCCCTGCGTATAATGGTCTC
>CAYUYD010000134.1:0-7448 GCA_964449105.1 uncultured Planctomycetaceae bacterium
ACTCGTCGCCTGCGACCTTCAACGTCCGGCGGCGGTGGATCAGTTGTCCATCGTAGCCGAGCAGGTCTCCGTGCCGTGCTTCAAAATGGACGGCGAGAAGAACCCCGTTCGCGTCGCACGCAAAGGCGTCTCATGGGCGCAGGAAAACGAACGCGACGTGGTCATCATCGACACCGCAGGCCGGCTTCACATCGACGAAGATATGATGGCACAGGCGGCCGACATCGCCAATGCCGTCAGCCCGCACCAGATTTACCTCGTCTGTGACGCCATGACCGGCCAGGACGCCGTCAACTCCGCAAAGGAATTCAACGAGCGACTGGAACTGGACGGGGTGATACTGACCAAGTTCGATTCCGACGCTCGCGGCGGGGCGGCCTTGTCGATCAAGTCCGTTACCGGAAAACCCATAAAGTTCATCGGCGTGGGGGAAAAACTCGACGCCATCGAGGAGTTTCACCCCGACCGCATGGCCGGTCGCATCCTCGGAATGGGCGACGTTGTAACGCTCGTGGAAAAGGCCCAGACCACATTCGACGCCGAACAGGCCGCTGTATTGCAGACAAAAATGGCCAAGGGCACGCTGACGCTCGACGATTTCCTCGGTCAGATGAAGCAGATGAAAAAAATGGGGCCTATGAAGGAAATCCTCAAACTCATGCCCGGCGTCGGAAGCCAACTCAAGCACATGGATTTCGACGGGGGCGAGATAGACCACATGGAGGCGATTATCAACTCCATGACGAAGACAGAGCGTTCCGACCCGTCGGTTATAGACGGTTCTCGCCGCCGCCGGATTGCCCGCGGCAGCGGCAGCGAAACGCAGGATGTCTCCGGGATGGTAAAGAGTTTCACCGCCGCCGCCGGTTTGATGAAACAAATGGCCGGGATGGGAATGCGCGACAGGATGTCCTTCGCCAAGCGGATGGGCAACATGGACCTGTTCAGCGCCGGAGGATTCAAGGTCAAACAGCGATCAAAACGCCTTACCAAAAAAGAACGGATGCGCAAGAAAAAACGGCGATGATGATATGGATCGCTTCCGCGAGATCGTAAAACGATATATGATATATTATGAGGTGCGATATGGAAAAGGCGCGCATTGACATACCCAAAGAGAAGATCGCCGAGTTTTGCCGGCGGAATCGCATCAGGCGGCTGGCTTTGTTCGGTTCGGTGCTGCGCGGCGATTTTCGCCCTGACAGCGACATCGACGTTTTGGTGGAGTTCGAACCCGGCGCGCGGGTCGGGATGCTCAGGCTGGCGGGAATGGAGATCGAGCTGAGCGGGCTGTTTGGTCGCAAGGTGGACCTTAACACGCCCGGCTTTCTGTGCGATTATTTCCGCGACCAGGTGCTGGCCGAAGCGGAGGTCCAATATGACGCGGCATGATGATGCGATGGAGACAATGAACGAGAAAGCCATATGCGACAGACTGGTTGAAAAGGGACGGAAGCTGTTCCGTGCTAAATGGCAGCCATTTCCATTCACCAAAGATCCAGAAGCTGATTGCTGGCTGAATGATCTGGACTCTCATCCTCACGCCTTTTTGCTGGCCAACGTAATGAATCGCCAAATAAAAGCTGAAAAAGCGTGGCGCATCCCCTATCTAATCTCAAAAAAACTCAACGGGTTTTCGATGAAAGCCCTCTCTTCGCTATCCACGACAGATGTTCGGCGTTTGATGTCAAAACCACAACCTCTCCACCGCTTCGTTGACATAATGAGCAAGTGCTTCCGCTTGGCTGTGCAAAGGATTAAAAATCAGTATGCTGGCGATGCCAGCCGCATTTGGAAGGGGGAGCCATCTAGTGCTGAGGTTGTTTATCGTTTTCTTGAGTTTGACGGAATAGGCCCGAAAATTGCAAACTTGGCTGTTAACGATCTTGCAAGGCGATTCAAAATGCCATTTTCTGATTACTTCTCCATAGACATTTCGGCGGATAGACATGTGCAGCGAGTTTTCGCTCGGATGAGACTCTGTTCTCAAGACAAGGGCAAGAAAGGCAAGGTGGAACGGGTAATCTACAAGGCAAGATCGCTTCATCCCAAGTTTCCCGGCCTGCTTGATTTTTCAATTTTTGAAATCGGAACAAAATGGTGCAAGGCGCGAGACCCGGAATGTGATAACTGCTACATGAAAGACTTGTGCCCGACAGCAAACGGAACAGAATAATCCCCGTTTTCCGCGTCGCGTAGGATGCTATGGAGCGATGACGAATGAAATTTCGCCTTATGCCGGTAGCAGTTAATGCCTGACATCCAGACATCATGTCCGCCTCGTGCGAGGAACCGGACGTATCACGTCCTGGGCGCTGCCGCCTTGGCGGCCAATAACTTCCGGTATTTCTATTTTGGATACCGCCGGGCGAGGGACTTCCGGCCTTCGGAAATTGACAGGTGCGTTCAATACGATTTCCAGGTCGTCGAAAACTGGCGGGCGTACCTCAACGCATATCTCGGCAAACCGGTAGAGATAAGCGGTAAAAACATCCTCGAACTAGGCCCGGGCCAGGATTTGGGGATAGGGTTGATTCTACTGTCCAGGGGCGCCTGTAAGTATAATGCCATAGACGCAAACAACCTCCTTGCCCAAAGCAGCGGAAAATTCTACAAAGCCCTTTTCCATCGCCTTGAAAACGACGGCCTGAATAAGTCATCTCTCGATGAGTTGCCAGACCAATTGGAGCGGACACAATCAGGCCGGGCCGACCGGCTGAATTACATCTGCCGGAAGGATTTCGACCTCTCCGTGTTGGACGGCGAAGGTGTGGATTTCGTCTTCAGCCAGGCCTCATTTGAGCATTTCGACGAAGTGGAGCGAACAATCGGGCAACTCAGTAGCGTAGTTTGTCCCGGCGCGGTTTTCCTGGCAGTTATCGACCTTCAGACGCATACCCGCCGGCTCCGCGAACAAGACCCGCTGAACATATATAGGTATTCTGATTTCTACTATCGCCTTTGCAGATACGCAGGTCAGCCGAATCGTCTCAGGCCGGTTGAATACCACAAAATCCTCGCCGATAATGGCTGGGGCAACATCCGGATTCAGCCGCTCGACGTGTTGAGTTCGGATCGCCTTCGGCAAGTTCAGCCTTGCCTGAACGAACGCTTTCGCGCCGAAGACAGACAGATGGAATACCTTACTGTTGTTATTTGCGCGACGAAGAAATAGATGGGAAAGCGAGAAGGACTATGACAAAGGATGCACAAACCGGACGCATTGTGTTTCAACGAGAGATACCCATCCGACACGAGGTGGATGTATTCATCGCCGGCGGAGGTCCGGCAGGCGCAGCGGCGGCTGTGGCGGCGAGGCGGCAGGGCGCGAGAGTCTTCCTGGCTGAAGGGCACAGCTGCTTCGGCGGGATGGGCACAGCCGGACTGGTCCCGGCGTTCATGCAGTTCGGCGACGGCGTCAATTTCCTCGCCGGCGGGATAGGTCAGGAAATCCTCGCCCGCCTTCGCTCCGCCGGCGGCACAGGACCGGACGATTCAGCCAAAAACAGCAACGACAATTCCGTGGGTATAAAGTCCGAAGTCCTCAAACGGGTCTATGATGAACTGATCGCCGAAGCCGGTGTGGATTTTACGTTCCAGACCAAACTGATTGCCGTTGAGACTGACGCCGGAAGAGTTATAACCGCTATTTGTGCCGCAAAAGGCGGCATATTTGCCGTCAAGGCAAAGATTTACATCGACTGCACCGGCGACGGAGACCTGGCTGCATGGGCGGGCGCGCCGTTCGAAAAGGGCGACGAGCAGGGAAACCTCATGCCCGGAACACTTTGCAGCCTGTGGGCAAACGTCGATTTCGAGGCATGGAAAAAGTCCGGCTTGTCCAATCAGAACGCTCGGCTGGAAGATGCGTTCAAAGATAAAGTTTTTACCAACCATGACCGCCACCTGTCGGGGATGTGGCCGGTGAGCCGGAACATCGGCGGGGGCAACATCGGGCACACATTCGGCGTTGACGGTACGGACGAAAAATCCGTTACCAAGGCGCTCATCTGGGGGCGGAAATATATGCTGGAGTACGAGCGATACTACAAGGAATATCTCTCCGGTTTCGAGAAGATGGAACTGGTCGCCACCGGTTCGCTGCTGGGCCTGCGTGAGACCCGACGGATAATGGGCGATTACGTCCTGTGCCTGGACGATTTTCAAACCCGGGCTGTCTTCGACGACGAGATAGGGCGGTATTCCTATCCGGTCGATATACATCCCGCCGGGGCCGATGAGGCCGACTTTGAGAAATTCAAGGACGAATGGGAGAATCTGCGTCTAGGCCGGGGTGAAAATTACGGCGTCCCATACCGCTGCCTGATCCCGCGGGGGCTTTCCAATGTCCTTGTCGCCGGGCGGTGCATCAGTGCGGACCGATATATGCAGAGTTCTGTACGCGTGATGCCCGGCTGTTACATCACAGGTCAGGCCGCCGGCGCAGCGGCTGCGTTGGCGGTCGAGAATGACACGGACACACGCGGCTTCGACATAGCCGAATTGCAGGCCCGGCTGGTCAGTATGGGCGCCTACTTGCCGAATGCGCGATAAACAGCAGGGCCGGCAGATAACGGGTGCTGTGCTTTGGTGTTTATGACTTCTCCCTAACTTGCCGACAAAGAGATATTGACGACGGATATTGGTGTGTTATTATTCCATCGGTGGATTGGTTGTTTTCAATTGGCAATTGGAAATCGGCAATTGGAAATTGAGAAGGGCTCGTAGCTCAGATGGCTAGAGCGCGCCCCTGATAAGGGCGAGGTCGTTGGTTCGACTCCAACCGGGCCCATTGGGATTTTTGATTTTCGATTTTGGATTTTTGATTTGGGTTGTGGCTGGAACTTGCGCAGCATCCCTTGCGGGAGGTGCTTCGATCGAAAATCGAAAATCAAAAATCGAAAATGCGAATCGGGGACGTAGCTCAGTTGGGAGAGCGTCTGGTTTGCAACCAGAAGGTCGGCGGTTCGAACCCGCTCGTCTCCATTTGACTCACAAGAAAAGCCCTGCCGGGCTTTTCCTGTGAGTCAAATAAGCGAGTCGAAGGGCATCGCTTTTTGACAAGCCACGCGAATGGATGGGCTTGTGTGAACAACCGGGGCTTTGTGGCGTATAAGATGGAATGGGGGGCGAATAAAAATTTTTTCCCAATACTCCAAAAAGCCTTGCAAGACGTAAAAAGATTTGATATAAGTAGGGGCTGGACTGACCGTGCCGATAGGGCGGGTGTGTCCGGATAGCGTATTCAAAAGGCTCTTTGACAATTACATAGAGGTAGTAAATTTTTATTGAGGTTCACCGAGATCCTGCGGTAGAGCGTGTTTTCACGCTTGAAGCGCAGGATCAGAGCGTCAGGCGGCTTGAGCGTTTATTACGGGCTTTTTTGTATGCCGGGATTTTTGTCCGGCGGTTGCGGGCTTGTGATAAATGTGATCAAGCTACTAAGGGTGCAAGGTGGATGTCTAGGCGTGATGAGGCGATGAAGGACGTGGTAGGCTGCGATAAGCCCAGGGAAGCCGTCAAACAGGCATTGATCCTGGGATTTCCGAATGGGGAAACCCACCGTCACTGTGCAAGCAGATGTCGGTACCGGCGGATGAATGTATAGTCCGTCAGGAGCGAACGCAGGGAACTGAAACATCTAAGTACCTGCAGGAAAGAAAATCAACCGAGACTCCGTAAGTAGCGGCGAGCGAAAGCGGACAAGCCCAAACCCGATCTTCGGATCGGGGGTTGCGGGCGTCGATCTGGAGTTACAAAGGCAGCGGTAGCCGAAGAGTCTGGAAAGGCTCATGATACAGGGTGATAGTCCCGTAGGCGAAGCCGCAAGCCCTCCGTTGTGGTCGACGTACCAGAGTAGCACGGATGCCGTGGAACTCCGTGTGAAGCTGGGGGGCCCACCCTCCAAGGCTAAGTACTACATCACGACCGATAGTGGACAAGTAAGGCGACTGAATGATGAAAAGAACCCCTATTAGGGGAGTTAAAAGTACCTGAAACCATGCACCTACAAGTGGTCGGAGCCCTATGGGCCGATCTTCGGATCGGTCAACGGGTGACGGCGTACCTTTTGCATAATGGACCGGCGAGTTGCCGTTTGCGGCGGCCTAAGTCTCTAAGGGACGGAGGCGAAGCGAAAGCGAGTCCTAATAGGGCGATTATGTCGCAGGTGGCAGACCCGAAACCGAGTGATCTACCCATGGCCAGGTTGAATTCCGAGTAAAATCGGAAAGAGGACCGAACCCGTTAACGTTGAAAAGTTATGGGATGAGCTGTGGGGAGGAGTAAAAGTCTAATCAAACTCGGAGATATCTGGTTCTTTCCGAAATAGCTTTAGGGCTAGCCTCGAGTAACTACATCGCGGGGGTAGAGCACTGGATGAAATGCGGGGCCCACCAGGCTGCCGCCTTCAACCAAACTCCGAATACCGTGATGAATATCTCGGGAGTCAGACCGCGGGGGATAATCTTCGTGGTCGAAAGGGAAACAGCCCAGACCGCCGGCTAAGGTCCCAAAACGATGTTAAGTGGTTAAGGAAGTCGAATTGCTGAGACAGCCAGGATGTTGGCTTAGAAGCAGCCATCATTTAAAGACCGCGTAACAGCCCACTGGTCGAGCAACTCGGCGCCGATAATGATCGGGGCTCAAGCATCGTACCGAAGCCGCGGGCTTCCGTCTTTGACGGGAGCGGTAGGAGAGCGTTGCTGTCGGCGCAGAAGCGGTACCGAAAGGAGCCGTGGAGCGGCAGCAAGTGAGAATGCCGGTATGAGTAACGATAAAGCGGGTGAGAATCCCGCTCGCCGAAAGCCTAAGGTTTCCTGGGGAAGGTAAATCCGCCCAGGGTTAGTCGGACCCTAAGTCGAGGCTGAAAAGCGTAGACGATGGACAGCAGGTTAATATTCCTGCACTGCGCATCGAAGGTTTGCACCAGAGGAGTGACGCATCGCCAAGGCAGAGCGCGTGGTTAGTCGTGCGCGTTGGGGACGCCGGGGCGGTCGGATTAATAGTCCGACCATAAACCCTGGCGTCAGCTCGAAGCCAATTTGGTTGCTGAAGTCTGTAGAGGCGGTGCCAAGAAAACCTTCGCTGGGACAACGGTGCGTATCCGTACTAAAACTGACACAGGTAGGCGAGGAGAGTATCCTAAGGCGCTCGAGAGAACCGTTCTCAAGGAACTAGGCAATTTGACCCCGTAACTTAGGGATAAGGGGTCCCTCCCTGGTCGGGCTGCATTTATGTAACCCGGTCAGGAGGGCGCAGTGAAGTGGCTCTGGCGACTGTTTATCAAAAACACAGGACTCTGCTAACTCGCAAGAGGATGTATAGAGTCTGACGCCTGCCCGGTGCCGGAAGGTTAAGGAAGGAGGTTATTGCCCGATTCGTCGGGTGAGAAGCTTGCGACTGAAGCCCCGGTAAACGGCGGCCGTAACTATGACGGTCCTAAGGTA
>CAYUYD010000135.1:0-7377 GCA_964449105.1 uncultured Planctomycetaceae bacterium
TGGACTGCTCGTATGAGACTTTGATTGCCGCTGCCCGTGCAGCTACCGGCGAGGATAATGCCTCTGCTGTCATAGATACTCAATGGGAAGGTTTTGACAATCTGCCGGAGATGCCCGCTGCCATTGCCGAATATTGCCGCAGCACCGATCAGCCGGTTCCGCAGACGCCAGGCGAGTTCGCCCAGGTTATTTTTGCCTCGCTTGCGAAAAGTTACGCCGACGCCATTGACGAATTGCGAGAAAAGACCGGTCGTCCGCTGCGGAACCTATACATGATTGGCGGGATGTCGCGGAATAAGTATCTCAACGAACTGACTGGCCGACGGGCGGGCGTGAACGTTATCGTCGGTCCGGCCGAGGCGACGGCGACCGGCAACATCGCCGTGCAGATGCAGGCGGTGGAAGCGACATAACCTGCATTACGCGAACCCGCCGCTACCGGAAGTAATTCCCATTTCTTTCCGGCGTCTTCGGCGGTCCTTTGCAGCGGCGGCTTCGTAGCCGCTATTGCGGAAGGCAGAAAGCGGATCGGCCGAGACCGACAGCCTCCTGCGAACCTGACGGAGGATTTCGGTAACGTCGGCGGCAAAGGCCGATTGGAGGACCTCCTCTGCCGCGACGGTGTCTTCTTTATTTTGCGCAGCCGCCAATGCCCGCCGGTCCACGCACAGGGTCTTGCAGAAAATCTCCTGCACCCGGCAGACGGTCTGGATCATCGCCTGGACCTTCGGCTTGATGTTGTGCGACTGGTCAATCATGTAGGCGATGTTCAGATCCCCGCCGGTCTCGTGCTCATAAGCGACGATCTCGTTGAAGATGCGGAATATCTGATACGGGTCGATGCTGCCGACGGTCAGGTCGTCGTCGGCGTACTTGCGATCGTTGAAATGAAAGCCCCCCAGCATCCGCTCGTCGATCAGCCAGGCGACGATCTGCTCTATGTTGCAGCCGGGGAGGTGATGCCCAATATCGACCAGGACCTTCGCTCTCGGCCCGGCGGCCTTCGCGAAGATATAGGAACTGCCCCAGTCGAAGAAGTCGCTGAAGTACGCTGCCGGCTCGAATGGCTTGTACTCCACCAGCATTGTCATCGAGGCGGGCATGGCGGCGTGGACCTTTCGCAGCGCGGCGGCGGCCCATCGCTTTCTCTGTCGGATGTCGGCCTGGCCTGGATAGTTGCCCCCGTCGCCGAACCACAACGACAGGCATTTGCTGCCGGTGTCCTTAGCGATGGCGACCGAATCGAGCATGTGTTTGACGGCCCGACGGCGAATGGCAGGGTCGCGGTTGCAGATCGAGCCGAACTTGTAGCACTGGTCCTCGAAAACGGTCGGATTGACCGCGCCGATCCGCACGCCGTGCTTCCGCGCCAGTTTGACCACGCCGGAGTCGAAGCCGTTGGGGAAATCCCACAACACGTGCACCGCCACCGCAGGGGTCATTCCCGTGAACGTGTGGACGATCCCCGCGTCGGCCAACTTGTCGGACAGGTCGATGGCGGCGGCGTCCTGATAAAACTTTCCGAAGCGCGTACCAGTGTCGGCAAAGCCCCAACTGGGAAGTTCCACCTTGAACCTCAACATCCGCCGTACAATGTCATTTTCCCGACGCGACGAAAGTTTCACTTTTCTGCTTGCAGCCATGAGAATATCTCCTTCACTTTCGGCGATAAGGATATTGCACCTGTCAGGCGTTTTCAACACCCATGCGGTGTAAAGTCTTGTCGTTGACGGGCGTTTCTGATACGCTTTGATAATCAACCGGAGTGAAACGATGAGTTACAAAACTGCAATACTCGGCGCTACCGGAGCGGTGGGCGCGGAATTTCTGAAAATCCTTCAGCAGCGGAACTTCCCGCTTGCAGGTCTGAAACTGCTGGCGTCCAGCCGGTCGGCAGGGAAGAAACTCGCCTTCGCCGGCGAAGAACTGACAGTCGAAGAGGTTACGGAAAAGAGTTTCGACGACGTTGAACTTGTCCTGTCGTCAGCCGGCGGGTCGGTTTCCGAAAAATTCGCCCCGATCGCCGTCGCGGCAGGGGCGGTGGTGGTCGATAACACGTCGGCCTTCCGCATGAGCGCCGGCGTGCCGCTGGTCGTCCCGGAGGTCAACCCCGAAGATATAAAACTCCACAAGGGCATCATTGCCAACCCGAACTGTTCGACGATTATTATGAACGTTCCGGTCTGGCCTCTGCACAAGGTCAACCCGATTCGGCGGATCGTCGTCAGCACGTATCAGGCCGTCAGCGGCGCGGGGGCAGCGGCTATGTTCGAACTGGCCGAAGGCGCGAAGGCGTTTCTGGAAGGAAGGGAATTCACGCCTAAGGTTCTGCCTCACCGGGCCGCCTTCAACGTCTTCAGCCATAACAGCAGCGTCGGAGCGGACGGGTACAACCTTGAAGAGACCAAGATGGTCCGTGAGACGCGGAAGATATTCCACGCACCGGAGATACTCATCACGGCCACCTGCGTCCGCGTACCGGTAATGCGAGCACACAGCGAGGCGATAAACCTCCGGTTCACCCGCCCGATTACCGAAGGCGAGGTCCGCGAGATACTCTCGGCCGCTCCGGGCGTCAGGCTGGTGGACGACCG
The DNA here is from genome assembly GCA_964449105.1 of uncultured Planctomycetaceae bacterium. GTDB lineage: Bacteria > Planctomycetota > Phycisphaerae > SM23-33 > SM23-33 > JAUWNJ01. Next base: position 2,595 of record CAYUYD010000135.1, read on the forward strand.
AAAGCGTAATTACTTCCCCATGCCGCTGGACGCCACCGGCGCCGACGACATCCTTGTCGGGCGGATTCGTCAGGATATATCCCAGCCGGACGGCTGCGGGATAGAAATGTTCATCAGCGGCGACCAGATTCGCAAAGGCGCCGCACTCAACGCCGTGCAGATAGCCGAGTTGCTGTAGGCGACAATCGCGTATGGCATCATCGCAGAAATATGATTATCGGGTAACATCGACCTCGCTGCTTTAAGGAGCACAGTCATGAGTGATAAGATTGCGATATTCTGGCCTGGAGACTACCGCGCCGGTCCCAACGAACAGGCTCTACCTCAAATCACCGAAGCGACAGTTCAACTTGAAAAGACCCTTAGTAAACTTGGGCGTCGATCTTACCGGGTGGAGGGATTCCTCACCAAGCCGAATGAGGCCATTGAGAAACTCGGACCGATTGACGATCCGACGATCGGCGTTTTCGCCCACTGGGCGTACGGTCCTCACACCACCGACGGCGTTGTCGGCAAGGACAACCCGCTGCTGCTGGTGAGCAACTTCTCCGGAACCTGGCCCGGATTGGTCGGACTGCTCAATACGGGCGCCTGCCTCGAGAGCCTTGGGCGGAAGTCCAGCCGGATATGGACGGACGTAGAAGACTGGACCGCTGACGAAACATTCATGGCACGCCTTGAGGAGTGGTGCTCGACCGGAAGCATTCGCTACGCCGAAGACGGGATTTCCTATGACCCACCCGTTTCCGCTGAAGCCTCAAATATCGCCCGATCCGTAGCCGACCAAATCCGCCGGCGCAGGATACTGGCGTTGATGCTCGGCGACACTTCGATGGGCATGATCAACGGATATTTCGGCCCCCGGCTGCTCAACCGGGTGGGCTTTACAGAACACAAGATTGACCAGGCATGGATAATCGACCGCGGGCGGGGCATCAAACAGAGGCGTATCGATGAAGCCCTTGCGTTCGTAAAGGAAAAGGGTGTTATATTCCACTACGATCATGTCGGCGGGGGAGACTTTGACGAGAACGCCACCGCCGAGCAGATTCGCGATTACCTGGTGGTTCTGGACCTTGTCGGGGAGTTTAAGGCCGACTGCGTGGGATGGCAGTACCAATTGGGTTTACTGAACCTTCGTCCGCCTTCGGATTTTGCCGAGGGGCTTCTGAATTCGCTCTGTAGGCCCGAGTCTAACGGAGATACCATCGCCGACTCGACGGAAGCCGATCAGGGAAACCTTATTCCGATGGAACTTATGAAGCGCCTGCTTAAAGCCAAAGGTTTGCACCAGGCTGTGATGTTCCACGACGTGCGATGGGGAGGACTGCACGAAGGGCGCTTCATCTGGGTGCTGCTCAATTCCGGGTCGTGCGGGGCCTATGCGTTCAGTCACGACCCGGACACGCTGGAAGGAGTTCACTCCTATCGGCAGCCGGCTGCTTACTTTCCTCTTCCGGGCGGCACTTTCACCGGTGAAAGCCTGCCGGGTGAAATCACGTGGTCCCGGGCATACATCAAGGGCGGTGAGCTCTGGATGGACGTCGGACGCGGCGAGGTGGTAACGCTACCGGCGGGAAAACGCGACGATTGGTGGAACGGAACCACGCGCGAATGGCCTTTTATGGCGGCCTACCTGGGCATGCCGAGGGATACGTTGATGGCCCACTACCTCAGCAACCACATCGCCGTCGCCTACGGGGACCTCTTCGAAGAAATGGTCGCGCTGAGTCGGGAACTGGGATTCAAGGTACGTATTTTCGGGGGCCAATAGGCCATGCCAGATTGCTATATTGGCGTTGACGTCGGTACGGGCAGTACCCGCGCGGGGATATTCGATTCTTCCGGAAAAATGCTCGGGTCTGCAAGTTTTCCGATTCAGATGTGGCAGCCAGAGGCGGATTTCGCCGAGCAATCCACAAATGATATCTGGTCCGCTTGTTGTAAGGCCGTGCGAGAAGCCCTCTCCGAAGCAGGTGTAACGTCCGGAAATGTGCGCGGGTTGGGGTTTGACGCCACGTGTTCTCTTGTAGTACTCGGCAAAAATGACCAACCGGTTTCTGTCAGCCCCAGCGGAAGAGACGAACAGAATGTCATTGTATGGATGGACCACCGCGCCATAGAGCAGACCGAGCGGATAAACCGCACCAAGCATAAGGTGCTCGATTACGTCGGCGGCAGAATCTCCCCGGAGATGGAAACACCAAAGCTGTTATGGTTGAAAGAGAACATGCCGGACAGTTGGAATCGTGCGGAACGCTTTTACGATCTGCCGGATTTTCTCGTTCACCGGGCCACGGGAGCCGACACCCGCTCGCTATGCTCAACAGTCTGCAAGTGGACCTACATGGGACATTTCGATCCAAACGTGCCCGGAAGCATCGGACGCTGGGATGACTCGTATTTCCATGGCATTGGGTTGGGTGATTTCGTTGAGGACGGCTATGCACGCATAGGCAGGAAGGTCCGCCCGATGGGTGAAGCGGTCGGCAAAGGTCTGTCAAATCAGGCCGCCGATGAACTGGGGTTGCGCCGGGGCACACCGGTGAGCGTGTCCATAATCGACGCGCACGCCGGCGGGATAGGTATGTTGGGGGCAGGACTTGACGGCGTCAGCATTACAGAAGAAGACCTGACAAGCCGCCTGGCGCTTATAGGGGGTACGTCCAGTTGCCACATGGTCGTTTCACAAAATGAAATCTTCGTTCCCGGCGTTTGGGGCCCATACTATTCGGCCATGATCCCCGGGATGTGGCTTACCGAAGGGGGCCAGTCGGCTACGGGGGCGCTTATCGACCATATAATTTTCTCGCACGCACGGGCCGATGAACTCAAGAATGAAGCCGCCTCTTCAGGTCGGACGGTGTACGAGATACTCAACGTACGTCTGGATGTCCTGTCCCAGACGAGCGATTTTCCGGCGGCACTGACACGCGACCTGCACGTTTTGCCCTATCATCACGGTAACCGCTCCCCGCACGCCGATCCGATCCTGCGAGGGGTGGTCTCGGGATTGAAACTCTCCGACACGATAGATGCGTTGTCGCTTCTTTACCTCGCCACCATCCAGGCGATTGCTCACGGTACACGGCACATCATCTCGACGATGAACGCGCAAGGGTTTAATATCGACACTGTCTTTGCTTGTGGCGGCGGGACCAAGAACCCCCTTTTTCTGCGTGAACATGCCGATGTTACCGGCTGTCGTATCGTTCTACCCTCTGAGCCGGAAGCCGTTCTTTTGGGATCGGCAATACTGGGCGCGGTCGCCTCCGGAGATTTCGGTTCGGTGATAGAGGCTATGGCAGCCATGGACAAGGCAGGTGATGTCATTGAACCGACCGGAGGAAAGGTGGCGCGTTACCATGATGCCAAGCACAGAGTGTTCCACCGGATGTATGAAAATCAGATTGCCTGTCGTCAGATAATGAGCGATGTGTGATCTGCGGATCCCAAATAGATTAGTTGCTCCCTGGACGGTATCTGGATAGCGGAATTGCTGTAGGCGAACAATGGACGACAACCTTGCATCGCGACGGAACATCAAACTGGTAATCGCCTACAACGGTGCTACTTATCATGGCTGGCAGAGGCAGGCAGACGGCTTCGATACCGTTCAGCAGCGGGTGGAAGAAGCGGCCTCAAAGGTCATAGGCCATCCGGTGGCGGTTTCCGGGGCAGGGCGGACCGACGCGGGCGTCCACGCGGCAGGGCAGGTCGCCAACTTCTACACCGAAAATTTCTCGATCCCGCTTCGAGGTCTGCGTCGGGCGATGAACTCCCGCCTGCCGAGGGATATCGCCATATGCTCTGCCGAGGAGGTCGCCGAGGATTTTCACGCATCGCGCTGGGCCGTTGCAAAGACGTACCGCTATCGCGTTTATGTCGCGCCGATGCGTCCGGTGGAACTGTGCGGGCAGGTCTGGCATTACTGGCGGTCGCTGGATGCAGAGCGAATGCGGGAAGGGGCGGTGAGGCTTATCGGCGAGCACGATTTCCGAGGCATGGCCACATCGGCGGAAACGCGCGAGAATACCGTCAGGACAATCTATCGGTGCGACGTGGCCCAGGCCGATTCGGAAATCGTCATATCGGTAACCGGCAGCGGCTTCCTGTACAACATGGTTCGCAACATCGTCGGGACGCTGGTCGAGATTGGCCGGAGGCGGTGGGGGGCGGAGCAAATTGACAGGATACTGGCTTCGTGCGATCGACGCGACGCCGGGCCGACGGCTCCGCCCGACGGGCTTTACCTGATGAGCGTGGAATATCCGCCGCCGACAAAGGCGTTCAGCAATCAGCAATCAGCGTTTAGCCAAAAGAATAAATCATCCAAGTTCCTGGCTGATTGCTGATTGTCGCCACGGTCGCCACGGCGACCAGGACGATAGATGGATGCCAGGTCAAGGACGCGACGTTCGAGAAGAGCACGGGGCTGCTGTCCGTGCCTCTGTTGGCGGAAAGGTGCGATATCGAGGTGCGTTTCGCCGCACAGGGCAAGTAAATCTTTGTTCCGGTATTCCTGAACTTGCTGATTACTGATTGTGAAGTTGCTTTTGCCATGCATCTGGCGATCGTCTCGCAGACATACCGCATCGCCCCAACGGCACATCGGTCGTCGAGGCGGTGCGGTTTTGTCTTTCCGCGTCCTGTTGCCGGCCCGCAGAATAGGGCTGCCTTCATAACGTGTAAGTTGGGATGTTCATAATCCCTTCACAAATCGAGTGCATTCCGCAAAGGTTCGCAACAGAGAAGAGATAAGAAAATTTGCAAAAAAATCTTG
>CAYUYD010000136.1:0-5810 GCA_964449105.1 uncultured Planctomycetaceae bacterium
CTGGGGGTTGCCGAATTCCGCACATTTTCCGGTGCCGCGTTTGCACCACAAAAGCGAGGCGTCGATAGGACGCTTTGGTGGCTCTTTGATAATAGAAGAGAGGGTGTAGGTCATAGGTCAAAGGTCGTAGGGAAAAGACCGGAATACCGAGGAAAGGGACTTGGGATTAGGGAAAAGACCGGAATACCGGATTACCGGAATACCGGAGAATCCACAATCCACAATCCGAAATCCACAATCCGCAATGGCAAGCCGGGCAATTTAGGCAAGATAGGCAAAGGCGAAATTTGAAAAGTGAGTGAAAAATGACCTCGAAAATCGCAACTGCTTGTCAGGCAAGAACTTACGAATTTAGACTTCTTTCCTAAACTTTCCTAAACTTTCCCAATCTTTCCCAATCTTTCCCAATCTTTCCGAATCTTTCCCATTCGTTCCGAATCGTTCCGAATCGTTCCGTTTGGTTCCGTTTGGTTCCCAACCGGCACGGAGTTAAGGAGACAGACCTGCCTGCCGGCAGGCAGGCGTATTATCTGGTAGTTAGGACTACGCCGCCTTGGCCTGGCGGACAGGCTGGGATTCGGCCAGCAGTTTCAGTCGCATCAGAAGCAGGGCTGTCTGTAATTGGATGTCCTCGGTCAGTTGTTCCGACAGCAGGTCGCCAAGCCGCTCGGCATCGATGCTCTTCAGCAGGTCGGTTTCCTGCCTGATTTCCGTCCAGCGGTTCACCTGGTGAACCGTAGTTTTGACAGAAACATCCGGGTCAACCCCCCACGTCCTGTCGCCGTTGGTCCGGTGCAGGCATCGTCCCGACGGCAGGTAATAATAGGCAGTGGTGAGTTTGAGTTTTGCCCGTTTGGATTTCAGCGGCATCGGCCTCTGCACGCTGCCCTTTCCATAGGTTCGCTCTCCGACGATCCTTGCCCGCCCCCAATCTTTCAATGCGCCGGCGACGATCTCGGAGGCCGACGCGCTGTACTGATTCACCAGGACGATTACCTCGCCCCGCTGGTATGCGCCGATAGCGGTGGCGGTCTTTTGCGATTGGTTCGTGCGCCCCTTTATTCGGACGATCAGGCCGTGAGACAGGAAATCATCGGAGACCTCTTCGGCAGCCGACAGCAGCCCGCCGGGATTGAACCTCATGTCCACGATAAGCCCGCGGATCGGCGGCTCGGCCTGGCCGAGGTTTTGCAGCACCCGGCGAAGTTCAACGGCAGTATCCATTGTGAACTGCGTCAGGCGGATGTATCCGATCCGCTCGTCAGGGTCCAGGAAGAAGTCCCACTTACCGCCGGGCAGACGCTGCCAGCCCATTACGGTCTGGATACGTATCGTGTCGCGAGTAACACTGACGGGGAACGGGTCGCTTTTGCCTGCCCGACGGATCGTCAGCGTAACGGAAGTGCCTTTGGGTCCGGTAATCAGTTTGACCGCTTGTTCAAGGCTCATCATTCTGGTATCGGCCCCGCCGACTCGGACAATGTAGTCCCCCGCCCGAATGCCCGCACGCAGCGCCGGCGAGTTGGCAAGCGGCGTTACAGCCTCTATGAACCCGCCAGGCTCTTTGCGTATCTGAATGCCGATCCCGAAAAAAGACCCCAGCGTCCGCTTGCTGAATTCCTCTTCCTGGTAAGGCCAGATCATCGAGGTGAATTGATCCATCGCCTCCATCATGCCTTCGGCGAACTCCATGTTCACCACCTCGGCGGGCAGGCCGAGCGTCTCGGAATTGAGGTCCAGGACGCCGTTCAGCGCCTCGATAACATGAAGGTAATCAACTGTGTCTTTTATTTCCTTCAGGTGTTTAATCTGCCTATCGACGCCCTCCAGGAAGACCAGTCGCTTCTGCTCGTCCTTCAGCGCTTCGAGCGTTTCAGCGGCCTGGGGGGTCTCGACCAGCACGCGGACCGCACCAAGCCCCGCCAGACCGACCTGTCTGCAATCCGGCTTCTTCACGTAGTCCCTGTCTATCTGTTCGATGGCGGTGCGAACCATTGCAGTGTCTATTCCCGCAATCATCTTTCGCCATATCGGCTCTTCCGCACCTGGCTTCGTCGCCGGAGCGGAGGTTGTTTTTCCGGTCGTCGGGCTGCTGCCCGATGCAGACGCCTCGTTCAGGCCATAAATATTCTGCACGCGAACGTGCTGGTTTGCCTTCTTGAGCATGTCCTTGAAGACGATATTGTCCTCGTCAATGCCGCTGAGCCCGTCGCGCCCGTAAATCATCAGCGCATCGAGCCATTTGCCTTCGCCGACCAGTTCCATGCCGTACCTGTCGGCATCGCTGATAAGTTCCCTGACCCATTCCTGCCGTCCAAACGCTTCGGCGTCGCCGGAAAGTTCCTTTGCCACACGCGCGTGGTTCAGAGCCGCTATCAACGGTTCGCCGGAAGAAAGCACTCCCATGTCGATCAGGACGTCGTGGACCCTTTCGGACGCTGCCTTCAGAACGCGCCACTGGCTGGATATTTTGCCGTCCTGCCCGTCTGACAGCCATGCCTTGCGATAATCCGCCACAGCGTCCGCCATATCCTTCGCCGACGCCATGAACGCATCGGGCCAGGGACCTTGCCGACCTGTAACGAGCGCACAGGCCGACGTGAGTTCCTCGCCGGAACGGTCGAGATGTTTGAAAACGTCCTTGCGAACATCGGCCGGTTGGGAGGTCGAATTGACCACAAGAAATTCATCCGCAGCCGCCACCGCCTCTGCGATGGCCTTGATTCGTTCCCACAGTTTATCCGCCAGTTTCGCCTCGACGAGTTCAGGTCGATACTTTTCGGCCAGCCTCGCCAGCCGGACACGCCTGACAGCGACGGAAAGTTCCGCTTGCTGCTCGGCGTCGGATCGGGCGCGAACCTTCATATAATCAGCCATCAAGGTCCTGGCCACGGCGATCGAATCGTCGGACCGGAGCGCCCCTGCCGATTTCAACAACGCCGTTCCCTCGGCGAAATCGCCGGCCGACAGGAACTTGAAGGCCTCGGCGCGAACCTGCTCGAAACTCTCCTCGCTCCCTTCGGGTATGAGCCTCAGAGCCGAAGGCAGGGTCGAAGACGGGGCTGTAGCCGTGGCAGGTTGGCTGGAAACCGCTTCAGGTTGGTCGGTAACTGTGGCAGGTTGGCCGGAAACCGTGGTATTGAAGCCCGTCCCCAGGGGACCCGTCGCCAGCCACAGAACAAAGACTGAAAGAAAAACCGCTGAATAACGTACTAATTTCACAATAAAACCTCCACCCGCAGGTCCATGTCAAAACGGTTATATCACGCCCCGCCGGAGCGAATTGGATTATTATAACCCATCTCCGCCCATTAAGGCAAATATACCTTTGCTGATTTGGAATCGGCCCGCCGCGGCGGGTCGGCGGAGCGCGTGGCGTGTACCGACGGGGATTCAATTTGCAGCCGAGAGAATGTCCCGCTAAAATAATAATATGTCCATATCGATATCGGCAAAAGTCGAAATCAATAGGTGGCCGTTCTTGGTTTTCCAATTAAGTGCTTCGTTCCCGTAATTCAGAAAGGATATGCACATGGACTATAATGCTATTCCTGTGTGGACGGCCGTGGTGGCTTCCCTCACGGCCATCATTGCCTTGCTCTGCGAGAGCAGCAGGTCGCGGTTTCAACTAGGCGTCGATATGCTCTTGAAGTTCAATGATAAATTCGCAAGCGATGAATTCCGTAAAGCCCGCCGAAAGGCGGCAAGAGGATTGAAACAAGGCACGAATGACGATGCCGACGACGTACTCGACTTCTTCGAAATGATTGGCCTGCTCGTCCGGCGTAAGGCCATTAACGAGAAGTTTGTCTGGCATTCTTTCTTCTACTCGGTTCACCGATACTGCCTCTTGAGCAAGGACTACATTGCATCCTCCCGTAAGGAAGATGCCACTATATGGGAAGATCTTATTTGGTTGCACAGTCGGTTGACCAAGCTAGAGAAAAAGTTGAGGCGGTGTTCTGATGATGGACTCAAGGTGAGCACTGAGGAACTCAATGACTTTATCAAATATGAACAAGAGATCTGAAAGAAAGCGCCCAATAGAGAGCTGCACCACTACACCGGGACCGGGATTTTGCACGGTGGGTCTCCTGACCCGTCGCGCTTTAACCTTGTGGGCGCAAACGCGGCGAGTCAGGAGACCCACCGTGCAAAATTTAATCCGGGTTTGAGGGGAGGCATGACAATGACACAAGACACACAACGGAAATCCCCAAACGACATCCTTGCCGAGCAGATCACCCATGATTTGATTGAAGTTGGACTCATTCCGGAAAATCGCAAAGCGGAACTTGAGTCTAAACTCAAAGCCGGCGGAGTAAGTCAGGATGACTGGATCGATCTCGCCACCGCCCTTGAGAGAAACGGAGAGGCAATCCATGAGTAAGCCGGTCACCAAGGTCGAGCTCACTGGTTTTCGCGGGGCAACGGCAACAGAAGCATTCAATCTGGACTTCGACCCCAATAAAGATATGACCATGCTGTTTGGAGAGAACGGGTCCGGCAAATCAAGCATCCTGGACGCCATCGATATCGCCTGCAACGGCGGAACAGGACCCCTTGAAGATATCAGCGCGGGATACAATCCTGCGCAGTACCTTCGTTCACTGAGAACCCCTCGAGCCGCGCTGAAAATCGTTGTCCACTCCGGCCAGGAGTCATGGACCGGCACCATGCAACGCAACTCGATCTCCATAACTGGACCCAATGTCAAACCTCGTGTGAATATCTTACGCAGAAGCAAAGTCCTGGCGCTTGTGAGGGCGCAGCCTCGGGAGCGGTATGATGCACTCAAGCACTTCATTGATATTGGTGTCGTCGAGCAATCCGAGAATGCTTTGCAACAGAAGCTTCGGGATGTTAGCAGAGGCATCGACGATTTTATTGACATAAAAGGACGTCAACTGAAGCAGCTTGAGAACGTATGGGAATTAGAAGGCCGACCTGGTCTTGGACAGACGGCAATGGACTGGGCGAGAGACACGACCAACACAGGCATTACGGAGCTCAATACCCAACTTGAACGCCTGAAACAAGTTGTGGAGGCAATCGAGGCTGCCGTTAATGCGAAGAACGATTATGATTCTAAGGTCTCAACCGCAGCCGATAAGCAGAGGGAATTATCCGGTGTCGATCAACAGATTCAAGATACTCCAAGCCTGAACGCCGCGACTGCTATTCAGTTGATCGAGTCGCTGTCCAAAGCCAAAGAATACATTGATGTCGAACCAAGTCTTGATAAATGTCCGACATGCCAACGCCCGATAGCAAGAAACAAATTGATCTCTATCGTCGATGAGCAGCTAAGCCAGATGACGGAACTAAAGGCCTTGAGCGATAGGAGGAATGAAGCCCAAAGACAGTTGCGCACGGCAACCGACAACCTATCGCACGCTGAAACCGTCTTTCTGGAAGCAATGCAGCAGTTACAGCAGGTCGTCGCGGCGGGTGATATCCCCAAGATCGCCGCCCTAAACATCGAGTGGCCAGGCTGGTCCGTTGATCGGCACGATTTCAAAGCCCTGGTAGCCATCGGGGAGTCGGTAGAGTCTGTGCAGACGGAATTGGAGCAGAAGCGTAATGATGCTCAGCGCGATGTCAACCAGTTCAACTCAATCAAAGAGTGGTATCGTGGCATTTTGGAAACTGACGGAAATCTCGCTGATTTTCGTCGAATTCGCCAGAGACTTCAGCGTGCTTTCGACATCGTCCACGAAAAGCGTATGGCGTTTACACAGGGTATTCTGAATGATATCGCCACAGAAGCGAATCGCCTATTTCAAAGGATTCATCCTGATGAGGACATA
>CAYUYD010000136.1:5820-7375 GCA_964449105.1 uncultured Planctomycetaceae bacterium
GAGGACATAACTCTTGGCACGCTCGCAATGAATGAGGCATGGCGGGGTTCTGTACATCAATACGGATCATTTCATGGGCACAGCGACATTTGTCCGCAAGCCGTATTCAGCGACTCTCACCTCGACACGTTGGGATTTTGCGTCTGGCTGGCTCTTGCCAAGCGCGAATGCCCTGAGGAAACAATCCTCTTAATAGATGATATCTTCTCTTCGGTTGATGCGTCTCATCTAAGTCGCATCATTGAATTGCTCAGTGATGAAGGGCGGAACTTTTTGCAGGTCATCGTCGCTACGCACTACCGCCCCTGGTGGGATCGCTGCCAGAATGCCCAAGGAGTCCAGCGCATTGAACTTGGACAATGGACTGTCGACAATGGTATTTGTGCCCAGGACATGCCGCTTGTTACGAAACAACTCCAAGGCTTGGTGAACTCGCCGTTTTTGGACAGACAGGCGGTATCCTCTAAGGCTGGTATTCTACTCGAGCGCGTGCTTGACGAACTGGCTTTGCTCTACGGACAGTCGCTGCCTCGAAATAAGCTCAACTCGTACATGCTTGGTGCTTTGCTGGATGCCTGCAAAGGGCTGTTTTCCAGGCATGACCTGACTGTGCGGCGGAACGTAAACTGGGATATCGACAGCCAACCCAAAGACTGGCGCGTTAAGGACGCTGTCGCCGCCTTTAATAGAGTAAATGGCCTGCGGTTCATCCGGAATCAGGTGGGCTGCCACTTTAACCTGCAGGGGCTTGAGATTCCTGATAATGATGTGCGGGAGTTTGGCCAAGCTACGGTCGATCTGGTTGATGCGATGACCTGTCCTAACTGCGGTTATCTGGCGACAAAGCCGACCACTGATGGGACTGCTCTACGGTGTTTGTGTAGTAAGCGAGCGATCCAAATGACTCCGGTGACAGTTCAGTAAGGCAATGAATCAACCGGGAACAACCGGAACGGGTTCCTATTTTGAGCGTTTTTCGTTGATGTTCGCGCGCAAACGTCAACGGAAAAAAGGGGGGTGGCGAAAAAAATAAAAAATATTTTTACTATGGCGGACAAGCACTTACGTCATTTCGGCGATTTTTGCGTTGACGTTTGCGCGCGCAAACGTCAACGCAAAAGTTAATATAGAGGGCGTGCGTTGAGGCATGCCCCGCTTGCCTACCGGCAGGCAGGTGCAGTTTTGAAAAGTGAATATGAGAAGATAGGGAATAGGTCATAGGTCGTAGGGAAAAGACCGGAATACCGGATTACCGGAATACCGAGGAATCCGCAATCCACAATCCACAATCCGCAATCCACAATCCGCAATCCACAATCCACAATCCGCAATCCACAATCCGCAATCCGAAATCCACAATCCGCAATGGTACTATGGGCCGTTTGGGCAAGATAGGCAAAGGCGAAATTTGGAAAATGAGCAAAAAATGACCCCGGAAATCGCAACTGCTTGTCGGTCAAAGACTTACGGATTTTGCCTTTGGCACCAATTGGCACGAATTGGCACGAACTGGCACGAACTGGCACGAACCGGCACGAACCGGCACGAACCGGCA
>CAYUYD010000137.1:0-935 GCA_964449105.1 uncultured Planctomycetaceae bacterium
TGATGATGGGAATCGTCGTCGGAACCTACTCTTCAATCGCCGTCGCCAGCCCGCGGCTGATGGGCATCAAAAAGGCAATCGCCGGCAGAGCGGCAAAAGTGTCCCCCTACGCGGCGAAATAAAAAACGATAAACGATTCTACGATGGACCAATCCGACAAACGCCGGCGGATGTATCTTCGGCTTCATCTTGCCGACGGTGTCGGCGCGGTTACTATCCGCCGGCTGGTGAAGCATTTCGGGGACATCGAAGCCGCCGCCAAGGCTTCGGCGGGGCAATTGCGACAGGTTGAGGGCGTCGGGGAAAAAACCGCCGCCGCCATCGCCGCTGTCGATGAGGCCAGTGTGGATGAAGAACTCCGCCTTGCCGCCGACAACGGCGCGACGGTGCTGTGCGTCGAAGACGCCGCATATCCCGCCGCCTTGAAGAAGATTTACGACCCCCCGCCGGTGCTGTACGTTCGCGGCGAAATTACCGAATCCGACGCCGTTGCCATGGGCGTGGTCGGCTCGCGCCGGTGCACGCATTACGGCCTGGAGCAGGCGGACCGGTTCGGCGGGCTTCTGGGAAGGGCAGGATTCACAGTCGTCTCCGGCGGCGCTCGCGGAATCGACACAGCCGCCCACCGCGGAGCACTGGCCGCCGGCGGAAGGACCATCGCCGTGATGGGATGCGGGCTGTGCGAAACGTACCCGCGAGAGAATGAAAAACTCTTCGAGCAGATTATCGCCGAGAAGCGAGGCGCCGTTATCAGCGAACTGCCCATGCGAATCGGCATCAAGGGCGGCAACTTCCCCAGTCGCAACCGCATCATATCAGGACTGTCGCTGGGCGTTCTTATCGTCGAGGCCGCTCGGCGCAGCGGCTCGCTCATCACCGCCGGTTTGTCCCTCGAACAGGGCAAAGAGGTTTTCGCCGTCCCCGGGCGCGTCGAT